>NZ_FUYC01000012.1 GCF_900167125.1 Paucidesulfovibrio gracilis DSM 16080 | reverse complement strand
GTCCGGGGAGTGGCAAGGCGGAGCAGCGCGGCGGCGTGTCGTTCTGTTGCCGCGATTTCCGGGATGGCTGCGCCCTCCCGAAACTCGCGGCAACGGTGCGCCCCCAAAAGCAAAGGAACGGCTTTGGCCGTTCCTTTGCTTTTGGGGAGGGGAAAAGGGGGAGATGAAACAAAACAAAAAAACGATACCCGCGACAGGCCACAGGCCTGGAGCTAATGAAAGTCTTTGGAAGGGGGGTCCAGGGGGGAAACCTTTCTTCAGAAAGGTTTCCCCCCTGGTCGCCGAAGGCAGCACGCAAAAAGGCCGCCCGAGGGCGGCCTTTGGTTTTTTGCGAGGTGGGAAGCGACGTGTCGTTAGGCGGCTTCCGCGGGTTCGGCGGGTTGTTCCTCCACCGGACCGGGGACGTCACCCTTCTGGGACACTTCCAGTTCTTGTTTTACGCTGACGGCCACCTTGAAGAGCACGGTGATGACCAGGCCGCCGATGGCGAAGACCATGGCGGAGATAGCCAGCTCCTGCCAGCTCGGCCAGTAGGAGGTCACGCCTTCGAACGGGTTGGGCGTGAAGCCGCCGATGAGCAGTCCCAGGCCTTTGTCGATCCAGGTGGCGATCACCAGGATGATCAGGGCGATGGGCAGCAGGGTCTTGTTTTCCCGCAGCTTGGGCGGAATGAGCAGCGCCAGGGAAACGACCGCGCCGATGACGAAGGTCCACATCCAGGGCACGAGCGTGGTGTTGCCGTCCAGACCCACGAAGAAGAACTGCAGCGCGTGCTGGTGTCCGGGGATGCCGGAGTAGAACGCGGTGAAGACTTCCAGCAGGAAGAAGAACACGTTGGCGACCATGGCGTAGGCGATGGTGCGGGCGATGTTCTTGGTGGCCTCCCAGCCAGGATCGAAGCTGGTGAACTTCTTGACGATCTGGAGCAGGAGCAGCAGGATGGCCGGTCCGGCGCAGAACGCGCTGGCCAGGAAGCGGGCGGCCAGGATGGCGGTCAGCCAGAAGTGGCGGCCGGGCAGACCCTGATACAGGAACGCCGTAACCGTATGGATGGAGAACGCCCACACGATGGACAGGTACACGAGCCACTTGACCCACTTGGGATGCGGCTGGTTGCGCAGGTCCGTACCCAGGCAGGTCCAGCCGATGATCAGGTTCAGGAACAGGTAACCGTTGAGCACGATCATGTCCCAGAACAGGATGGAGTTCGGGGTCGGGTGGAACACGATGTTGAGCATGCGCTGGGGCTGGCCGAGGTCGACCACGACGAAGAGCATGCACATCAGGCACGCGGCGATGGCGAGGAACTCGCCGAAGATCACCAGGTGTTTGTATTTTTTATAGTGGTGGAAGTAGTAGGGCAGCACGATCATGACGCCGGACGCGGCAACACCCACGAGGTAGGTGAGCTGGGCGATGTAGAATCCCCAGGAAACGTCGCGGCTCATGTCGGTCAGGGTCAGACCTTCCACCAACTGCCAGATCCAGACAGCGCCGCCGGCGCCGATCACGGCCAGGAGGAAGAGGATCCAGGCCCAATATTTGGGTCCACCTTTCAAAGCTCTTTCTAACATCTCATCCTCCCCTTAGATGATGTAGTAGACGCCCGGTTCGGTCCCGGCGCTGGGCTTGCGGCGAATGGTGAAGTGCTCGCGCAGAGCCTGCCGGACCTCGGAGTCTTCCTTCAGCAGGTCGCCGAAGAACATGGACCCCGGGGCCATCTCGTTGGCCTTTTCCACACAGATGGGTCGCAGTCCCTGGGCCAGCCGGTCCACGCAGAAGTTGCACTTTTCCACAACGCCGCGTGTGCGTGTGGGGAAGTCCATGTTTTCTTCGTGGAGGTAGGGGCGCGGATCCATGAAGTTGAAGCTGCGCGCGCCAAAGGGGCAACCGGCCATGCAGTAGCGGCAGCCGATGCAGCGGTGGTAGTCCATGGCCACGATGCCGTCCGGGCGCTGGAAGGTGGCCTTGGTGGGGCACACCCGCACGCACGGCGGATTTTCACAGTGGTTGCAAAGCAGGGGGAACTCGCGGTTTTCGATTTCCTCGGCCGGGAAGTTGTTGTGCTTCTCGGTAAAGACCTGGTGGAAGTGTCCGCCCCAGATCCATTTGATTTCCTGCTTTGTGGGGTTGCCTTGCTCGTCCACGATGTGCGGCACGTTGTGCCAGGCGTGGCAGGCTTTTTCTAATTCTTCGATCTGTTCCTTGGTATTGAGCTTGGTCGTGTCGATGACCATGGCCCAACGTTCGGCGTGATCGGCTTCTTCGGCCACCTTGGGTCCGCTGCCGTGGGCGGGGCTGCCGGAAGCGAAGCTCAGGGACGGGCTGAAGCACAGACCGGCGGCGGCGCTGGCTCCAGCGAACTTCAGGAAGCTTCTCCTAGTGCGTTTCATTGTACCCCTCCGGCTGAATGTGGCAGTCCCAGCAATAGGGGGTGACTGCGGCCGTTTCATGGCACTTGTCGCAGAAGTCCTTTTTGCTGGTGTGGCACTTCATGCAGGTTTTCTGCAGGCTGATTTCAAAGGTTTCGCCGCGCTGGTTGGTGTAGGAGCGCTTGCCGTCACGCAAGGCCCAGTCGCGCCACTCGTCGAGCAGCTGCATGTGCTTTTCCCGCATGTACTGGGTGTCTTCGATGCAGGCGAAGGTTTCGAAACCGGCGGCCTTGACCTGGGCTTCGGTGGGAAGCTTCGGTTCCGGGTCTTTGTAGGCCTCGCTGGGTGCATTGAACCACAGCGGGAACGTAACCAGCCCGAGGAAAATGATCAGGCCGGCGAAGATAGGCATACCGTAATGGAATTTCATCAATTATCCCTCCTGGTGGGGCCGGGCCCGCAGGTTAGACCTCGTCCTCGAAGCCTTTGAGAGGCTCCTGGCGCAGGTCCATGGTGCGTTCTTGTTCGCCGTCCAGGATCAGGGCGTTGCCCACGAGTTCGTGAACGCCGCTGATCTCGACTCCCGGTGCCCAGTAATCGGCCAGGGGAATGAGCGTGGCGCGGTCGATAGCGCAGACGCAGGAGAGGGTGTTCACGTCGTGTTTCTTCTGGACATGGGAGAGAGCCTTGCCGCGGGGCATGCCGCCACGCAGACGGATGTCCATGATCTCGTCCGTGTTCAGACCGGAGCCGCCGGCGCAGCAGTAGGTCATCTCACGGATGGTGTTGGACGGCATCTCGTAGAAGTGGTTGCAGCAGGCCTTGATCACCTCGCGCGGCTCGTCCAGCAGACCCATGGCGCGGGCCGGGTTGCAGGAGTCGTGGAAGGTGACGCGGCGGTGATCGTTGCGGCTCTTGTCGAACTTGAGCTTGCCGTGTTTGATCAGGTCCGCGGTGAACTCGGCGATGTGAACCATCTTGGTGGCGGAGGCGTTTTTGAACACCGTGCCGGTGATGGGGTTGACCGGAGTGGTCATCTGCGGTCCCTGGATGTCGCCGTTCATGGTGTCCATGTACTGGTTGATCACGCGCCACATGTGGCCGCATTCGCCGCCCAGGATCCATTTGCAGCCCAGCCGGTTGGCTTCGGCGTACATCTTGGCGTTCAGCTTCTTCATGGTTTCGGAAGAGGTGAACAGGCCGAAGTTGCCGCCTTCGGACGCATAGGTGGACCAGGTGTAGTCCAGATCCAGGTAGTGGAAGAGAACCAGGTAGCCCATGAAGGTGAAGATGCCGGGATCGGCAAAAGCGTCACCAGAGGGCGTGATGAACAGGATCTCGTGTCCCGGCTCGTTCAGGGGCGCCTTGACGCGCACGCCCGTGACCTCTTCAATGTCGTCCACCATGAAGTCCATGATGTCCTTGAAGGCCTGGGGCTGAATGCCGAGGTGGTTGCCGGTGCGGTTGCAGTTGGCCACCGGCTCCATGATCCAGTTGATGTTCAGGCCCACCAGGTGCATCAGTTCGCGGGCCATCATGGTGACCTCGGCGGTGTCGATGCCGTAGGGGCAGAACAGGGAACAGCGGCGACATTCCGTGCACTGGTAGAAGTAGATGAACCACTCCTTGAGCACGTCTTCGGTCATGACGCGGGAGCCGGTCAGCTTGCTCATGATCTTGCCCGCCAGGGTGAAGTCCTTGCGGTAGATGGAGCGCATCAGCTCGGCGCGCAGAACAGGCATGTTCTTGGGATCGCCGGAGCCGATGAAGTAGTGACACTTATCCGCGCAGGCGCCGCAGCGCACACAGATATCCATGAAGACTTTGAGCGAGCGGTACTTGTCCAGGCGCTCGCGGAAGCCCTGGTGGATGATGTCCTGCCAGTTCGGAGGCAGTTTCCAGTCTTCGTTGCTGGGCACCCATTCCCGCGGGTTGCCGACGGGCAGCCCTTCTTTTTCCAGATAGGAAACGATGTCCGGCTTTCCGGGGTAGGCCCAGTTGCCCTCGGACGTATCCGCCTTCAGGTCCATCCATGGGGTGGACGGCGGATTGTAGTCGAGACCCTGAATGAGCTCTTCGGGTTTCATTTTCGACATATTGTCATCTCTCCGTAGTTATTGGTCCGACAGACGACGATTCCGTCTAGGCCTCTTCGCCGCGGTTGGCGGGATCCACCACCGGCAGACCGGCTTCGTGCATGGCCGGACCGAAGTCCTTCTCGTACGCCTCGTAGGAGTGGGGCTTGATGTCCGGGTTCCACGGGTTCTCGTGGTGCTTGATGCGGGTATCGTTGGGCATGTTCCGGGTCGGGCTGAGGAACACGCCGCCCAGGTGCATCAGCTTGGAGAACGGGAAGTAGGCCAGCAGGGTGCTGACCAGGAACACATGGACATAGAAGGAAGCGCTGATCTGCTCGAAGGGCAGGTTCGCGTAGTTGAAGGTCACCAGTCCCATGGTCACGGCCTTTACGGCCACCACGTCCACCTTGTCGAAGAAGCGCATGTAGATGCCCGACAGCGCCACGCTCAGGATGAGCAGCAGGGGGAAGTAGTCCGTGAACAGGGAGATGTAGCGAACGCGCGAATCCCAGAGCCGGCGGATGAGCAGCAGGCTGACGCCCGTGACCAAAAGCAGGTCCGAGAGGTACAGGCGCGGGACGCCCAACTGGAGAATGCCGTCGCCGAATTCGAGCCATTCAAAGAAGATGGGCACGGGTTCGGTGAACAGGCGCATGTGCCGCACGGCCACGATGAAGAAGCCGTAGTGGAACAGGATGGCGAAGAGCCACAGCCACTTGGAAGAGGCATAGCCCAACACGCCGGTTTCCTTGTTCAGGTGCACCTTGGTGTTGCGGAACAGGGTGCGGAAGGCAAAGACCTCCAGCAACATGCGCACAAAGGTTTGGGCCCCGTTGGAAGGGTTGTCCCATTTGTTTTGCTTGATCCAGTCAAGCGATTTTTGCTGTCCGCCCGTTGTCGGGATGCGGAACGGGACAGGGCTGCGCGTCCATTGGAAAATCTTGTAAACGAATCCTGCCAGGAAGATGATGATTGCCGTTGTCGGGACGCACACCGCAAAGAAAAATTCCAGGTGCGCGGAACCGACCCCGAGCAACGGAATCAGCACCAGCAGAAAGACGAAAACGAGTGAGTACATTGCAGTCATCTACCGTCACCTCGCTTCTATTTACGGCCCGGGCGACCCCTTCGCCCGCACCTTACCGTTCGTCGGCCCCAGTGGCCGGACTGTCCACGATCATGCGCGCGCGGCGCAGAAGGTTGTGCTGGGTTCGCTTGACCTCGTTGACCCGCATCTGGAAAATTTTTTCCCGAGCCTGGGTGTAGAGATCCAGAGCGATTAGCCCCATGGTGTCGATGCGCGTTTCCAGGCCCATGAGTTCTTCCAGCCCGTCGCATTGGGCCAGTTCCTTCATGTAGGTTTCGCGCAGCACTTTCTTGAGCAGGTAGACGAAGCAAAGCGCCTGGGACGGCTTGAAGTTCTGTACGGTGCGGATGCGCACCAGCTGGTCCAGGGCTTCGGCGACGCGCTCGGCGTCGTCCCACTGCAGAAACACGTCAAAGAGATCCCGGGCGCTGTCGTTGATGGCGGCGCCCACAGGATTGGCGAAGCGGTCGGACTGCTTGCGCCAGACCTCCTGCGTTTCCGGTGGATAGGTCTCAAGAATCAATTCGGCCCAGCGGTCCACGAGTCGGTCCCGGTCCTGGGTCAGACGTTGGATCAAGTCCATTGGCTCCCCTGCTCCCCGCGCACGAAAGACGGAACGCCTCGGCGCGTCCCGCCAGCATTCCGGCCTGTTTGCGTTTAGGCCGGAACTTGTGAAAATACTCACGTATAAAACACATGCATGTATTCCAGATACCCCTGGAAACGTCAAGCCGTTCTGCCAGCGAAAACAGGCGGATTGTCCCTTTTTGTCCGGCGTGGCGCGGGTTTTGGCACGCTCGTCCGAAGGGATACGTTGTTTTCGCCCGCGTGAGGACGGGGGGTTGCTGTACACGCCCGGAGCTGAAGGCGCAAGAGGATGGGACCGGAGCGGCCGCGGCTTCGTTGTGGGGATGAAAATACCGTGTTCACGAAGGGGGAAAGCGCCCAGGAGCGGACTTCTTCGTCCCGTGCGTCGCGGATTGTCCTGTTTCACGGCTGGTTGTCTCGCAGGGGCGAATCCTGTTACCCTGGAGCGGCGTGGCAAAAGAGCACGAGTTCACCGGCCGTAACGGGCCGTCCGGCATGTTTCGTTCAATGCGGCCTGGATTGTTTCGGACCGCATGTTGCGCCATAGCCGGGACAACCAAAGGAGCATCGGGCCGCAATGACAACATTCACGGGCATCAACCATCTGGCCATGGCCACGGGGGATATGGACTCCACCATCCGCTACTGGCGCGACCTCTTGGGCATGCGTCTGGTGGCCGGACTGGGTCGGCCCGGTTACCGCCACTATTTTTTCGAAATTTCGAAAAACGACATGATTGCATTTTTTGAATGGCCGGGGGTGGAGCCGGGACCGGAAAAGGATCACGGTGCGCCTGTGCGCGGACCGCATACCTTTGATCACGTTTCCCTGGGCGTGGCCTCGCACGAGGATCTTTGGGAGCTGCGCGATAAGCTGGAGGCTGCGGATTTTTGGGTCAGCGAGGTCATCGACCATGGGTTCATCCACTCGCTGTATTCGTTTGACCCAAACAATATCGCCGTGGAATTCAGCGTGGCCGTACCCGAGGTGGACATCCGGGCGCATCCGGTGATGCTTGATTCCGAGCCGGTGGACGCGGCGCGGGCCGGTGCGGATCCCGTTCCCGAGGTCTGGCCGCCGGTGCTGGAGCCGCGTGCCGAGGAGGACCGGGTGGTGTACGAGGGTATGGGATCGGAGCTGGCCGAGGGCGTCAAATAGTCGGTGCCTGGACAGGCAGATATACCGTCAGGGTGGTGCCGCGTTTCTCGGAGGTTTCCATGTGAATGTCCCCGCCCAGGGTGCGGGCGATGAGCCGGGCCGAATAGGTGCCCAGGCCCGTCCCCTGGCTTTTCCCGGCGGTGGCGTATTTTTCGAAAAAGGTCTCGCGCACGGTCTCGGGGACAGGCGCGTGGTTGTGGACCTGAATGCGTTTCCCGTCCGGCAGGGTATCCAGCAGCAGCGTCACCTGCTCTTCCGGGGCCGAGGCCTCCACCGCGTTTTGCACAAGATTGCCGAGCATGGTCTGGAGCAGGAAGGGGTCCGCGTCCAGGAGCAGAGTATCTTCCTCCCGCAGGGGGCGGGCGTTACAGCGGATGTGCAGGTCCACGCGTCCTTCCAGGAGCAGGGTGGATAGTTCCCGGCGAACGGTCCGGGCCACGTCCGTGAGATCCACGCTTCGCGGGCGCAGGCCGTAGCGTCCGGTCTCCATGCGGAACATGTCGCGGTGCCGCCGCACCATGGTCAGCACCCGGTTGGTGGTACGTTCGATTTCCTGAAGCACGAAGCGCTGGGGCGGGCGGAGATTGTCGTCATCCTTGAAGGCGCGTGCCGCCGTGGCCGCGGCCGCCAGGGGTGTTTGCAGATCGTGGCGCATGATGTGCTCCACGTCCCGGCGCATCTGCTCCATGCGCCGCTGTTCGCTGACGTCCTGAATGGCCCCGATGATCCGCAGGGGCCGGCCTTTGGAATCCATCTCCACGGAGGCGCGGAAGTGCAGGTGGCAAAGCTCGCCATTGGGATGCTTGATGCGTACCACATGTTCATAGCTTTCCCCGGCGCGGGCGGCCTGCTCATGCTTTTCAACCAATTCGGGCCGGTCCTCGGGGTGGATTTGGGTGCGCACCAGTTGCAGGGTGGGGACGATGCTGCCGGGTTCATGGCCCATGAGCCGGTACGTCTGGTCGGACCAGAAGGTTTCGCCGGTTTGCAGATTTTGTTCGAAACAGCCGAACCTGGCGATTTCCTGGGCGCGGTCCAGGCGGGCCTGGCTGAGACGAAGCGCCTGTTCCGTGGCTTTTTGGCGGGTCACGTCTATGAGCGAGACCACCACCCGGCCCGAGGCCAGGGGATTGTCCAGCAGTTGAAAATGGATCACCAGATGCCGGGGCTGGCCGTCCAGGGTGCGGTGGGTGATTTCTCCGTGGAATTCCCGGCCGCCCTCGGCGAGCACGGCCATTTCCTCAAGAAAAACCTCGTCGGAGTCGTCGCCCAACACCTGCCCCAACCCGGCGAAGAGCGCTTCCTTGGAGGGCGCGTTGAGCATTTCCAGGGTGGCTTTGTTCACGTTCAGTATCTTGACCCGCCGGGCGCATTCGGCCAGTTTCTCCGGGTGCTCCGCGAAATACCGCCGGAAGTCGCGAATTCCCTGGCCGCGCAGTTCGTCGAAGTAGAGGAAGAGATCCGAGAGATCTTCCTCCCAAAGGGAAATGGGCGTGCTTTCGAAAAGATCTTCAAAGCGGCCTTCGTTGCGCCCCTGGGAGCGAAGCTCGTCCAGGTTGTCCTGGAGAAGGAATTGGACGGGATCCACGCCCAGGGCGAGGCCCAATTGTTCGAGCAGATCAAGGGAGGGGGAGGCCAGGCCGTTTTCCAGTGCAAAAATGCGGTCGCGCGAAAGTCCGGCCCGTTGCGCCAGGGCGCTGCGGGTTATTCCGGCTTCGGCGCGCAGACGCGCCAGAGTGTGGCCGAAGAGCCGTCTCAGTTTTGAGGTGGGCTGATCGTCCGGCAGGGTCTCGTGCATCTTTCCCCCTCTTATTTGTGTGGATAAAGCGAACGAATGCGGAACGCAACCCCGGTTTTGTGAAAAAAGATGGCGGCCAAACCGTATGGAGCGGGCCGATGGAACAGTATACAGACTTTATTTTGCGATTCGGCAACAAGGGAACAACATGATGCGGGAATTGATTGCGTTCGGTTCCGGATGCGCCAGAGCGGAATTCGTGGCCAGGCAAAAGCGGTTCACCGTGGTCTGCCGTGGCCGGGGAACCCACCAAGGCAGCGAACTGCTGGCCCACACCAACAACACGGGATCCATGCTGGGGCTGCTGCGTCCCGGGAGTGAGGTGCTGCTCTCTCCGGCCGCGAATCCGGCCCGGAAGCTGCGTTGGACCTGGGAACTTGTGCGCCACCAGGGTTTTTGGGTGGGCATCAATACCCAAACCCCCAACCGTCTGCTCCGATTGGGCTGGGAGCAGGAGGAGCTTCCCGAAGTGCGCGGGTACACGCATTTCCGGCCCGAGGCCCGGGCCGGGCAGAGCCGCTTGGACGGGCTGTTTTTGTGCAACCGGCCGGATCTGGAACAGGGCGGCAAGGTTCGTATCACGGCCGAGGACGTCCCTGCCGAGGACCGGCTGTGGGTGGAGTGCAAAAACGTCACGTTGACGGAAGACGAAGTGGCCTTGTTCCCGGACGCCGTGACCGAGCGCGGGCAAAAGCATCTGCGCGAGTTGATGGCGCTGGCGCGCACCGGCGCCAGGGTCGCCTTGTTTTTTGTGGTGCAGCGGCCCGATGCCCGGTGCTTTGGCCCGGCGGACATGATTGACCCTGTCTATGCCGATCTGTTCTGGCAGGCCGTGGACGCGGGCGTGGAGGTCTGGCCCTATGAGGCGCTCGTCACGGAACGCGGTCTGGGGTTGGCCCGCCGGTTGCCCTTGGTGTGCCGTCCCTGACGTATTGCCCGGGAGCGCCCGTCAAAAGCGCACCAGCTCATCAAAGCTGCGCAGGGCGTAGTTGTCGGTCATGCCGGAAATGAAATCCAAGATGGCCTGGTGGCGATCGGTCTCCTTTTCCAGATCGTAGAGCACTCTGTTGGCAAAGCGGCCCTGGGGCGCTGTGTCCCGTCCTTGACGCGAGTATTTGACCAGCCAGTCCAGAAATACGGGAAAGAGCACGGATTGCCGGGCTGCCCTGGCGCGGACTTCGTCCATGCCGCCCCGTTCTAGCGGAAGAACCAGCTCCGCAAACACGGTTTCCAGCACCAGATCCACGAACCGTTTGTAATGTTCCAGACGGGGGTGCCGGTAGATATGTTCATAGTTGAAGCTTTTGAGCCGTTCCATAAAGTCGGCGTTGGCCGTGGATAGGCGCAGCCCCTGGTCCGGGTCCGAATGGGTGCGCAGATCCTGGATGAAATACTGGAGCAGCACGGTGTTGTTGATTTCCCGGGCCTTGATGTCCCCGTATTCCCTGGCCATGTCCTCCAACAGGCCGAGCTGGGCCGGGGAGAGGATGCCCGTGGTCAGGGCGTCTTCGATATCGCGGCCGAGGTAGGCGATTTTGTCGGAGAGTTTGACCGCGCATCCTTCCCAGGTGAAGGGGTCGTACTGGGCTGGCCGGGTCATTTCTTCCAGGTCCGGGGCGGTGGTGCGCGGGCGCAGGGCCGTGTCGCCCACCTCGCCGCAATGACAGACAATGGCGTCGCGCACGCCGTAGGTCAGGTTCAGATTGCGGTGCGTGCCGCCCGGATCCTCCAGGGTTTCCAGATCATCGACAAAGCGCAGGGAGTTGCGTTCATGCCAGAAGTCCGCGAGCTGCCGCTCCCGGGCCAGCCGCTTGAGCACGGATTCCCCGGCATGGCCGAAGGGCGCGTGTCCCAGGTCGTGACCAATGGCTGCGGCCGAAGTCAGCTCCCTGTTCAACCCCAGGGAGAGCGCAATGGTTTCGGCCACGGACATGACGTGGGCCACGTGTTCGATGCGGGTGCAAATGTGGTCGTTTTGCGGCGCGAAAAACACCTGGGTCTTGTGCTTCAGGCGGCGATACGCCGTGCAGTGCAGGATGCGGTTGAAGTCGCGGGAAAACGGGCTGCGTGGATCGCGTGCGCGGCGGTACAGTGGCTCGCGACGGGTCAGGATTTGTTCCCAGTGCGGATGGCCCGGGCGGGCGGCCACATCCGCGAAGGGACCGGCGGATTCGGATCGGGACGATGTGGTTGGCATGCACTCGGCTCCTTGGATGCGATATCGGGTTGCCGACAGGGTACCGCGCCTTGGACCCGCTGCAAAGGGGGAAGGAACGGTGAATTCCGGCCGCTCCACAATTTGACCCAACTATTTGATGGAAAAGGGGTGTTTATTCGGTTGTGCTGTATCGTTAGATGTGTTTGAATTTGAAACAAAATCGGGGCATAGATACAGCCAAGGTTTGAAGACTGACCGGAAAACGGGTCATTCGGCTGGAAAAGGCGTGCGTCTGCGGAGGCGGCGGAGCGACGGAAAGGAAACGTGATGACGGAATTTGGTATGCCGGAATACAGAGTGGCTGTGGAGCAACTCAGGCCGGGCGTGTTCATCCGCCTGGATCGGCGTAACTGGTTTAGCCATCCGTTTTTGTTCAATAGCTTCAAGATCAAGGACGAGCAGCAGATTCGGGTGCTTCGCGAGTTGGATATCCTCGAGGTGACCTGCGTGCCGGAAAAGTGCGACTGCCTGCCCGGTGTGGGAGCGTCCGACCGCGTCCCGTGCGGCAAACAGCCTGCCCCAGCCCCTGCCAAGCCGAAAACCAAACAATCCGCCCGGCCCAAACCACAACCGCAATCGACCAGCCCCGAACTGGAACGGCTCTGGCGCATCAAGCGCGAACGGGCCGAGCGGCTACGCAAAAAACGCGAAGCCATTGCCCGGTGCGAGGAGCGCTACGTGGACGCGGTCCGCGTTGCCTCGGACATTCGGCGCGGCATCCTGGGCGCGGACAACACCAAGAGCCTGGAAGCCGTGGAGTTTGTCCGCAATCTGGTCAAGGTGTTTCTCGGCGACACGGAATCCACCCTGCATCTCATGAATGTGCTCAAACCCGAAGAGCACGTCTATTCTCATGAACTGAACGTGACCATCCTCTCCCTGCTGCTCGGCCGCGAGCAGGGCATGGAGGAGGAACCGTTGGTCATTTTGGGACTGGCGGCCCTGCTGCACGACGTGGGCAAGGAACGTGTGGACCGTCGGCTGCTCAAGAAACGCGGTCCGCTGAATCGGTCGGAAACCTACAACCTGCGGCGGCACGTGGACGAAGGCCGGGCCATGCTCATGCGGCTGCCCTCCATGCCCCTGCGCGTGGTGGAGGCCGTGGCCCAGCACCATGAAATGCTGGACGGCAGCGGCTATCCCAACGGACTTTCCGGAGAGGACATCGGCTGCGAAGCGCGTATCGTGGCCTTGACCAATGTGTACGACAACCTCTGCAACCATCCCAATCCCGAGGCATCGCTCACGCCGTACCTCGCCCTTTCCCATATGTTCACCCAGCGGCGGAATCAGCTTGATTCCGGGCTGCTTTCCCAATTTATCCGCTGCATGGGGGTCTACCCTCCGGGAACCGTGGTCCAGCTTTCCAACGCCGCCATCGGCATGGTCATGGCCGTGAACCCGGAAAACCAGCTCTGCCCCAGCCTGGTCATGTACGACCCGGAAATTCCGCGCAAGGAAGCCTTGATCGTGGATCTGGCGGAAGACCCGGACTTGAAGGTGGAAAAAAGCATCCGCCTCAATCACCTGCCCCAGGAAATTCTGAACTACCTTAGCCCGCGCACCCGCATCAGCTACTACGTGGAGTAACACGTATCCCGGCCATTCGTGGCGAACGGCATTCGTCACGCGCCTGGGACGCGACCGGGTCGCAGCGTTGCGATTTATCCGCGCAGGGCGTCAGGTCTGTGGGGAGTCGTCCTCCAGCAGGCGGCTCACGCTTTGGACGAGTTTTTCCTTGAGGATCGGTTTTTTGATCACGTCGCAAATGCCCATGGACTGGGCGCGCTCCAGGCTGATGCTGTCGGAAAAGCCCGTGCAGAGGATCACAGGCAGGTCGGTCCGCAGCGTGAGCAGTTCCTGAGCCAGCTCCACTCCGGTCATGTTGGGCATGGCATAATCCGTAACCACCAGGTCGAAGTCGTTGGGCCGAAAGCGGAAGGCTTCCAGGGCTTCCACGCTGGACGTGCGGGCCGTGACCTGGAATCCGAAGCCCTCGAGCATCTCCCGCGCAATGTCCACCAGGGGTTTTTCGTCATCCACCACCAGAACACGGCCCCGGCCCGGTTGCAGGGTGGGCAGGGCGACCTGGGGCGCGGCAGCCTCGGCCCTGGCGCGGGGCAGGTAGACATGGAAGGTGGTTCCCAGGCCTGGTTCGCTCTCCAGCAGAACCACGCCCTCGTGCGATTTGACGATGCCGTGCACCACGGAAAGCCCGAGACCCGTTCCCTGATCCGGCGGCTTGGTGGTGAAAAATGGTTCAAAGACCCGGGCGCGGGTGGCCGCGTCCATGCCCGGTCCGTTGTCGGAGATGCTCAGGTGCAGGTACCAGCGCGGATCGTGCAGGCGCGCCGGGGCATCGGGACCGGCATCCGCCAGACCCAGGGTCAGTTGGCCGCCGTTTTCGCCCATGGCCTGGGCCGCGTTGGAACACAGGTTCAGGATGATCTGGTGGAATTGGGTGGGGTCGGCCAGGGCCAGATCGTCGGAAGCGTTCATATTCAGGCGGACCTTGACGGTTTCGGGAAAGCTGGGCCGCAGGAGCTTCATGGCCTCCTTGATCAGTGGAGCGAGCTTGAGGGGCTTGCGCTCCTGTGGACCCTGGCGGCTGAAATTCAAAATCTGGTTGATCAGGTCGCGGGCGCGTCTTCCGGCCCGAAGGATTTCCTGCACCCGGCGGCGGTTGCCGTCGTCCGGCAGGGTCTCGCGGATCAGTTCGGAATATCCCATGATGACACCAAGGATATTGTTGAAATCATGGGCAATACCACCGGCCAGGGTCCCCAGGGCTTCCATTTTTTGCGCCTGGCGGAGTTGTTCCTCCAATTGCTTTTGCAGGCCGATGCGCCGTTCCACTCGCTGGGCCAGGGTACTGTTCAGCTTGTGCAGCTCCTGTTCCGTGCTCCATTTGTTGCAGAGGGAAATGGCCAGCTGGCGCAGTTCCTGGGCGCGAAAGGGCTTTTGCAGGTAGAGGAGTTTTCCTGGCGGAGGCACGCGGCGGTTCAGTTCCTCCAGGGTCACGTCCGCATAGGCCGTGACCATGACGATTTCCATGTCCGGGTCGGTCTCCCGGAGATGTTCCGCGGTCCAGATGCCGTCGGGTCCGGAGTGCAGGCGCACGTCCACCAGGGCCACGGCATAGGGCTTTTCCTCCCGCAGGGCTTGGCGGGCAGCGGCCACGGCTTCGCGACCGTCATCGAACAGATCCAGCTGAAACTGCGGGCCGTTCGGCAAGGGACCGGGCGCACCGTTGAGCATGTCGGCCATGTCCTGGGCCGCGCCTTCGGACAGTCCGAGAATGTCCCGATAGAGCGTGAGCATGCCCGGTTCATCGTCCACGGCGAGGAGGCGGTAGGTTCGGTTTTGGTTCGGCACGGGCGCATCCTGGGGTTCGAGGCCGGTTGAAATATTGGGAAAAATATACACCCTTTGCAGTTGAAGGGCAAACCGTTCATGGTTGGGCCGTCCGCGCATGCCCCGGCAGGGTGGGAGGGGCCGGGGAGCGCGGACGGCCGCGGGTGGGTTCAGAGTGCCCGACGAACCGGGGGGGATGGCCGAGGGGCGGTCTCGAACGATGTGACGAACAGGCGTTGCGGGTCATCCAACCCAAGGATGCCGGCCACGCGGGCAAGCTGTGCGCGAACCTGCTCCGGGTCGGCATGGCAGCCGGTCAGTACGCGGAACCAGATGCCCTTGGACGCGAGGTCGGTGCGGAGAACCCGGCATTCCAGCCCCAGCGTTGCCAGACGGTCGGCTTCAGCCCGGGCTGCGGACTCGGTCGGAAAGGAGGCCACGAGAATGCCCCAGGACCGGAGGGCTTCGGCGGGATGAATGTCTGCATTTCGTGGGGCCGAGGTCAGGGCCGGAACCGGCTGTAGCGGTTCGGAAGCCGCGGCTTGCGGCTCCTGCTCCGGACTGGACGCAAAGCGCATGGCCATGCGCGCCTGCTTGAGGTTTTCAAAGGCCTTGGCATAGTGGGTGGGGGATTGTTCCAATGCCTTGCGGAAGCAGTGGACCGCTTCTCGGAATTCACCCTGGAGAAGCAGGACGTATCCCAGATTGTTGTAGGCACCGGCCTCATCCCCGGCGTAGCGGAAGGCTTCCAGGGCTTGGTCGTGGTGGCCCATGCGTGCGAGCACCAGACCGAGATTGTTGTAGGTTTGCTGCTTGGGAGCGCCCGCGAGCAGCGCCTTGCGGAAGGCGTGCAGAGCGGTCTCGTGTTCCCCGAGCATGAGCCGGGCCATGCCCAGACTGTTCAGGGTCTCCGGCTGATCCGGCTGACGTTCCAGCGCGCGTTCCAGGGCGACGATGGCCTCCCGGGGCTGGCCTTCGCGGCTGAGCAATACACCCAGGAGCTGATACGCCCGCCAGTCCGCATCGTCAGAGGCCGTGGCCCGCTCCAGGTGGGTGCGGGCTTCGGGGTGCAGCCCGGCGTGCAGATACACCGCGCCCGCGCCCAGATTGGCCAGAACATGGTCCGGGTTTATGCGCAGCACGGCGCGAAACTCCGCGAGCGCGGCCTCGTGCCGTTCCTGGCGCAGCAGCACCCGGGCCTTGCGGGCGCGCAGATCCAGTCGGGCGGGATCGTCTTCCGGAGCACCGGCCAAGGCGTCCAATGCCTGCTGAAAATGCAGATACGCGGCCTGGTCCCGGCCCTCCTCGAGCAAGCGGTCCCCCAGGCGGCGGCGTTGGTCCGGGGTGAGTTCATTTCCGGACTGCGCCAGGCCGGGCATGGCGAGATCCTCCGCATCCGTTGTCATGGTCGCGCAGCCGTGCAGCGCGGCCAAAAGCAGCAGACCGATCAGGCTGATGAGGGTGGTACGCATGGCGCCTCCTTGATGGCGTTTCATTCGTTCAATCGGTGCGGCGTTCAGCGCATCCGGCTCATGACGTCCAGCATGCGGATGCCCGCCGGACCCATGATGGCGATGAACAGGGCGGGAAGGATGCAGGTGATCATGGGGATGAGCAGCTTGACGGGCAGCTTGGCCGCCTTTTCTTCCGCGCGCTGGTGCCGCTTGGTTCGCAGGGCGTCGGCGTAGACCCGCAACGTATGCGCCACGCTGATGCCGAAAATGTCTGCCTGGATGAGCAGGGTGGCCAGGCTGTTGAGGTCGTCCAGGCCCACGCGTCTGGCCAGTCCGCGCAGGGCGTCCTGCCGGGGGCGTCCGGCCCGGAGTTGCAGCGTCAGGGTCCGCAGCTCGTGGGCCATGATGGGAGCGGAATCGTGCATTTCGCGGCTCACGCGGTACACGGCCTGATCCAGGCCCATGCCTGCCTCCACGCAGACCACCAGCAGATCCAGGGCATCGGGCAGTTCGTCCCCGGCCCGTTGCTGCCGCGCCTTGACCTTGCGTTGCAACCACATCTCCGGCCCGAGCAGGCCCACGGCCGCGGGCAGGGCCACGCAAACGATGGTCCAGTGCAGGGGCAGTTCCGGCAGCACCAGGATGCGCAGCAGCAGTCCGCCGCCGGCCAGAAGCAGGGTCAGCCCCGCCTTGACGCCCTGAAAAACCAAAGGCGCTCCGGGGGACCGCAGCCCCGCATGGGTCAGGGCCAGCCGGGTGCGATCCACACGGTCCGCTTCCTTTGGTCCCAGGGCGCGGCCAAGCCGGGCCAGCCATTGGGCAACGTGTTGGGCCATGGTGAGCCGCTTTTGCTTGGCATTGCCCTCTCCGGGCGCGGCCTTGTTCAGCCGCTGGCGCAGTTCGGGGGTGCGGCTTCGGAAAAATACGGGAAACAATGCCGAGCAGAGCAGTAAAATGGAAAGCCCGCCCAGGATGGCGATGGTCACGGGAAGGGATACGTTCACGATTTCCTCCTCAGACCTTGATCTTGATCATGCGCCGGATCACCAGCACGCCGAGACCCATGCTTACCAACGCGCCCTGGATCAGGGTGCGGCCCGTTTCCGTGGTAAACAGCGTGGTCATGTATTCCGGGTTGAGCAGGTAGAGCACGCCGGAAATGAGAAAGGGCAGCGCCAGCAGAATCCAGGCGGACAAGCGGCCCTCGGCCGAGAGCACGCGAACGCGGCCCTGGAGCTTGAATCGTTCGCGTACCAGCGTGGCGATGTTGCCCACGATTTCCGCGAGATTGCCGCCGGTTTCGCGCTGCACGTTCACGGAAACCACGAAGAACTTGAGGTCGTCGCAATCCACGCGGTTCAGAAGGTTTTGCATGGCTTCTTCCACGGACACGCCGAAATTGATTTCCTCCATGGTCACGCGGAATTCACCGCCGATGGGATCGTCAAATTCATCGGCCACCATGCGCAGACCGCCCGCAAAGGTGTTGCCCGCCTTCATGGCCCGGGCCACCAGGTCCAAGGCTTCGGGCAATTGTTCCTGAAAGCGGCCCATGCGCTTGGCCTTGCGCCGCCGCAGCCACCAAAACGGCATCCAGGCGGGACCGGCCACACACACGCCGAGCAGCAGCACGCCATCCGTGAGCAGCAGACCAACATACAAACCGCAGACGCCCAGCAACAGGCAGAGCAGCAGGTAGCTACCGGGGTTGGCCGGGGAGCGGCCCTGGTGGATCAGGTCGCCCAGGGCGTGCGCCCAATGGGTGCGGGAGAGTAGGGAATGCAGCAGGGGAACGTCACTCATGGAGGAACGGCGTACAATGTCCGCGGAAAGATCCTGGGGGTCGGCATCGGGCAGGGCCATGGCCAGCGCGTCCAGACGTTCGCGCACGGCCCGTCCCGAGCGGTCGCCCATGCGCCGGACCAGGGTCATGCCGCCCAGCGCGAGCAGCAGAACCAGGGCCGAAAGCAAGGGCACGGCCACTTCGGGCGTGAGCAGGGTGCGGATGATATCGGTCAGGATGGACGGGTCGCTTTGCATGGTTCCTCCTTGTTGTGCCACGGTCAGAGTGCGCCGCCGCTTTGGAACATGCCGGGATCCAAAGGAATGCCCTTGGCTTCCAATGTCTTGGAAAACGCGGGGCGAATGCCCTCGGCGCGGAACGCGCCGCGCACCTTGCCGTCCGGACCCACGCCGGTCTGCGCGTAGGTGAAGATGTCCTGGATGGTGATCATGTCGCCTTCCATGCCCGTGATTTCCGTGAAGTGCGTGACCTTGCGACTGCCGTCCATGAGCCGGGACGCCTGGATGATCACGTCCACGGCCGAGGCGATATAGCGCCGCAGGGAAACGTCCGCGATCTTCAGCCCGGCCATGGAAACCATGGTTTCCAAACGCATCAGGCAGTCGCGGGGCGTGTTGGCGTGGATGGTGGTCAGGGAGCCGTCATGCCCGGTGTTCATGGCCTGGAGCATGTCCAGCGCCTCGGAGGAGCGCACCTCGCCTACGATGATGCGGTCGGGCCGCATGCGCAGGCAGTTTTTGACCAGATCCCGCTGGGTGACCTCGCCCCGGCCCTCTATGTTGGCGGGCCGCGTTTCCAGGCGCACCACATGTTCCTGCTTGAGTTGCAATTCCGCTGCGTCCTCAATGGTCACGATGCGTTCGTCCGTGGGAATGAACCGGGACAGGCAGTTCAGCAGGGTGGTCTTGCCCGAGCCGGTGCCGCCGGAGATGATCACGTTCAACCGGGCGCGCACCGCGCCTTCCATCAGTCTGGCGATCTGCGGGGTTAGGGAGCCGAAAGCGATAAGGTCTTCCACTTCCAGCGGATCCTTGGAAAATTTGCGGATGGAAAGGGATGGGCCGTCAATGGCCAGGGGCGGGATAACGGCGTTGACGCGGGAGCCGTCCTCCAGGCGGGCGTCCACCATGGGGGAGGATTCGTCAATGCGGCGGCCCACGCGGGACACAATGCGGTCGATGATCTTCTTGAGATGGTCGTTGTCCTTGAAGCGTGCGCGAGTGCTTTGCAGCTTGCCCCCGCGTTCCACGTAAATATGGCAGTAGGAGTTCACCAGGATGTCGTTCACCGTGGGATCCTGGATGAACGGTTCCAGCGGTCCCAGACCCAGCACCTCGTCCTGGATTTCCCGGATGAGCAGGTCGCGTTCGGCGCGGTTCAGGGGGGCGCCGGAAAAATCCTCGGCCAGCACGCGGCGGGACAGCCGGGCCACTTCGGTGCGGACTTCGTCCGCGGCCAGGGTTTCCAGCAGGCCCAGGTCCAGCAGGTCGATGAGCCGGGCATGCAGCTGGGTTTTGATTTCATAATACTGGTCGGACTGGGCCGGGCTTTCGGCCGGAGGCGGCGTGGCCTTGGGGCGCGAAGTCGGCAGAAGGGGCGCAGTGGACGCGGTGCTGGCGGCCGGGCGCGGCGGTGTGGGTTCCCGGCCGGGGCGCATGGTGCGTTGCAGACGGTCGGCCAGGCTCATGACGAAACCCCCAACCGACCGGAAACGGAAGGATCGGCTTGCTTGGCGGACTTGCGGCGCAGCAGCCCGAGCAGGCTCCGGACGGGGGCGGACGTGGGCGCGGAGCGGCGGGATAATCCTGCGGCCAGCTTTTGAATGGCCCTGGTCAAGGCGGACTTGGGCGCGGCCTGGAGCAAAGGGCGGCCCTGGTTCATGGCGCCGAGCGCGGCCGCGTAGTCATCGGGCAGGAGCGCGAACACCCGCTTTTGGAGAATTTCCTCCATCTCCCGGGAGCCGATGTCCCCATGCCGGGGGTGACGTGCGCTGATGACATGGGTCTTTTGTTCGGCCTGGCCCTTGCGGAGCGTGTCCAGCTGCTGCTTGGCCCGCGCCAGGCAGGGCAGCGAAGGATTCATGACCAGAAGCACGCGGTCCGCAGCTTCCGGCACCGAGGGCAGCAACCGGTCCAGGTGCGCGCCGCCGTCCACCACCACCTGGTCAAAACCAAGGGCCAGTTCCTGGAGAATGCGGCCCAACCCCTGGGACAGCGCCGCAGGATCCGCGGCCAGGGAAGGTGGCAGGGCGTGGCCCGGCGAGGCCAGCACGGCCGGGCCGTTTTCCGAGCGGGCCAGCAGGCTGTCCAGATAAGTGGTGTCCACGCGGTCCAGGTTTTGAATGGCGTCGCCCCACGTGTAGGCATATTCCATGTCCAGGAACAAAGGAATTTCCCCCATGGATCGGCCCAGATCGACAAGGACCGTGCGTTCACCGCGAGCATGCAACGCGCAGGCCAGGTTTACGGCCAGGGTGGTGACGCCGGTTCCGGCCTTGGCTCCGAGCACGAGGCGCACGCGTCCGCCCGCGCACTCCCGGGGTTCGACCGGAGCGCCTTGCCGGGCCTGAAAGCGCTTGACGGCCCGTACTAATTCCTGTTCCGGCACGGGCAGGGGAAGAAATTCATGGATACCGGCGCGCATGGCCTGGATCAGAAAATCCGGGGACGGTTCCGCGCAGGTGAGAAAAACCTCGCCGCGTGTCTGGCTCGTAAGCGTGCGTCCCAGGCGCAGGAAATCCTGCTCGCTCTCCGGGGTCACTTCGTAGATGAGGATGTCCGAGGCTTGCGGCTCGCGTTGCAGGCTCGCGCCGGGAATGCGGGACACGGCCTTTTCCAGGGCGTGCCGGGCCGGTTCATGGCGGACCGCCAGGGCGATGCGGATGGATTCGGACATGCGTTCCTCGCTGGTTCGGGTTGTCGGTATCGGCAGTGGTCGGTGCCGCTGGTCATGCCGGACTATTGCTTGGTTCCCACTTCAAAGAGGCTTTGCAGGTCCACGGCCTTGACCTCCCGCGCCGGTTGCGGCGTGTTCTTGTAATTTTCCATGGACTTGGCAGCCCAGGCACCGTCCAGCCCTTCCAGGGGCCGGTCGTCCCCGGCGTCCGGGTTCAGGGACTGGGAGCGCAGGGCATAGCTGGTGGACTCGCCAAATGCCGCGCCGCTGCGGTGGCCCGAGGCGCACCCCGAGACCAGGAGCAGGGCCAGGACCAGGCCGAGCACGCAACGTTCGGCAGTGGTGGAATCGGTGATGCGTATGGGCATGGGCTTGTCTCCGGTTTTTTTAGTTGGAAAGGGTGTGGCCAAAGGGACCGTCAAACCCGGTGTCCGCGTCGGGTACGGGCGCGGGCGTGCGTGCCGCTTCGGAATCGTATCCATCGGTCATGCCGAAGAGATAGAATTCCAGGTCGCTGGGATCGTTGAATCCGTCCGTGGGCAGGCTTTGTCCGGCCATGTTCGTGGGCTTGGCCAGATGCGGCGTGACCAGAATGACCAGCTCGCTCTGTTCCTTGAGATAGTCGCTGGACCGAAAGAGCATGCCCAGAACGGGCAGTTCCCCCAGGCCCGGCACCTTGTGGATGTTTTCGCGCACGTTGTCCTTGAGCAGTCCGGCCACGGCAAAGGTCTGGCCGTCGCGCAGCTCGATGGTGGTGGAGGCGCGACGGGTGGTCAGGGCGGGAACCGTGATGGATTCGATGGTCACGCCGTGGTCTGGATCCAGTTCCGAAACCTCGGGGCTGACCATCAGGTTGATGCGTCCCTCGCCCAGCACCGTGGGTGTGAATTCCAGCCACACGCCAAAGGGCTTGTATTCGATGGCCAGGGTTCCCAGACCGGACGGAACCGGGACTGGAATCTCGCCGCCGGCCAGGAAGTTGGCGGTTTCCCCGCTGAGGCAGACCAGATTGGGTTCGGCCAGAATCTTGGCCAGGCCGTTGGTCTTCAGCGCGTCCAGGAACAGATCAAAGGCCGTGGCACCGGCCACGGAACCGGAAATCCAGCCGGAAACGTTTTCGCCCAGGGTGCTGACCCCGTCGCTGATGCCGGTGAGGTTGTTCAGCAGGCTGTAGGCCACGTTGCTTCCATCCGTGAAGCGGAAGTTGAAGCCAAGACGACGGGTTACAGAGCGGGACATTTCCGCGATGCGCACTTCCAGCATGACCTGGTGAACCCCGCCCACCTGAAGCAGGTTGACCACGTGTTCCGGGGCAAAGTTTTCAGCCAGGGTCAGGGCCGTGTCCAGGTTGGCGGTGCTGGAAACCGTTCCGGCCAGGGTCACGCTGGAGGCCGTGGGCAGTACCTTAATGCCGGTTTCCGCGGGCAGCACCTGGTGCAGCATGCGCTTGAGTTCGGTCACGTCCGCATTCACGGCCAGGTCGTACACGCGCAGGATGCGTTCCTTCCCGCCCCAGAGGGTCAGGGTGGTGGTGGAGGGAGCCTTGCCGGAAAGATAGATTTGACGGGGGGAAACCACGATTACGTCGGCGGCTTCCGGGTTGGCCAGGGAAACGCGGGTCACGTCGCGGTCCGTGCGCAGGATCGTGGACTGGCCCACGGCAAGCTCCAGGGCCACGGTGCGTTCCATAACGGCGCCCGTGTTCGGCGCGGCCGGAGCCGCTTCCGGCGTCTGTGCCCGGGCCGGTGCAACGGCGCAGACCAGCAGGACCAGGAGCACAGGGGCAATCCGCCGGATGATGAAGTGGATGGAATGAATGGACATGAGGCATTCCCCCTAAAATTCCACGCGGGAACGTTCCCCGCCCGTGATAATCTCCACCGAGGTTCGGGACCGGGAACGTCCGGTGCTGGGCTTGGGTGCGGCGGCCGGGCGCAGGGAGGCCAGGGCCGCGTCCACGTCCACGCCCTGGGTGAGCACGCCGTCCGTGTCCGCGCCGTTGCGCAGGGCAAAGTGCAGGGTTCCCTGACTGGCGGCCAGGGCCAGGCGTTCGCTTTGATCCGGGGTCACTTCCAGGGTGTACACGTCCACGGAGGCCGGTTGCGCACCGTCCTGCGGGGACTGCCATTCCTGGCCCGTGGCCAGCACCAGCACGTTTTCCAGCACGATCTTGGTCACGGCGCGGGAGGCGTTTTCCCCGGCCATGAGCGTGACCAGCACGTCCACCCGGTTGCCGGGCCGTACGAATCCGGCCAGACCCATGACCTTGTTGCCCTTGACGGCCATGGCCCGGTGTCCCGGCGCGATCAGGGCGCTGACGCCGCCTTCGCCGGAGCCGGAGTCCGTGAGCCGTTGCCGGGTGACGGGTTCGTTGGCAGCCAGGGACGAGGCCAGCACGCGGCCCAGCAGGGGTTCGGCCTGCTGAAAGGTTCCCGAGGGCAGGCTCTGGGGCAGGAACGGGGCGGAATTGAGATGGTCCGTGGTCAGGGTGGTTCCCCGGGGCAGGTCGCGGGATGCCACCATGACGTTTGTGGTGGCGGGGCGCTGTCCGGCCGGGTTCTGGGGCGCGGCCTGGCGCATCCATTGATGCAGGAGCAGGCCCGAACCTCCTGCCAGGGCCAGGGCCAAAATGATTTGTAAAATGGTTCGTGCGGTGCGGCTCATGGGAATCCCCTTTTACGGCCCGTTAAAACAAGGCGGCCGTAAGGCCTTGGTCGTTCATGCCACGGAGCAAAGCCACGGCGGTTCCCGCGGCAATGGCGAGTCCGTAGCAGAGCCGGGGCAGGGCTTCGCCGCCCTGTACCGGGGCGTAGCGGCCCTTGTGGGACGCGCCCAGCAACCAGAGCGCGGTCCAGAAATTTTGCAGGATGCGGACCAGCATGCCGCGATGTCGGAAGAGCAACACGGCCAGGGCATAGGCTCCACCGGCCAGGCTGGTATAGAGGAAGGTATCCACGGTGAGCCGCCAGCCCAGGCACGCGCCGATGGCGGCCAGGAGCTTGACGTCGCCGCCGCCCATGACGCCGAAGAGATACGGCAGGAGCATCAGTCCCAGACCAACGCCCAGCCCGGCAAGGCTGAAGCGCAGTCCGTCCAGGGCGTGCGGCAGGGCCGAAGAGGGGAAAAACAGAGGGAGCAGGGTGTGGAAGCCCAGTCCCGTGAGCGCGATGGTTAGGTTCAGCGCGTTGGGAATGCGTTGTTCCTTGAGGTCGGTGTAAACGGCGACGCATAGCGCGGCACCAAGAAATACCAAAAGATAGGAATGCATGATTTCCCCCCCGGGAAAAGCGCGGCAAGCGGGCCGCTTCTGTTGCCTTGACGTGGCCGGCGTGCCTGGGCGCCCCCTCCCCGGGGCACCCGGCCGGGGTCCGTTTTGTTGTGCGGACCCCGGCCCGGCATGCTCTCCATGTCGTGGCTGCGGCTACTCAGCTGCGCCGGCGCCGGACATGTCGTCGGCAACGCCCTGGAAGGTGTCGCGGACGCTGGTACCCAAAGCCGTGACCGCGCCCACGATGAACGCAGCGATGAGGGCGGCGATAAGGCCGTATTCCAGTGCGGTGGCTCCCTGCTCGTCCTTCATCAGATTCTTGATACGGTTCAGCATGTCTCTCTCCTTCAAGATAGGGTTTGATGCATGGCATCATGGTTGTTCATGGAACTGACTCTGCTTGAGCAACCACTGTGCCAACGGCGTTCACAGCGAACAGCCTTGCGTCTAACGCACTTGTTTCGCAGTAGAAAAAAAACTGGAAGCGCGGCGCAAGAGTCGGAGAAAGCCTGTAATGGGGGCGTTCACTCCACGAAATGTGGGGCCGGGGAGATCACGGCAAGAGGGTAGGGAATGTTTTCGTCAAAACGGCAGGGGCTTAGTCGATCCACAAAAAATGGATAGACAGATACACGATGGTTGGACCTGAAGGATCAGTTGTGTGGATTGTTCGGGTCGATGTTGTGTTTTTGCAGCTTGTTCCAGAGATTTTTGGGGGTCACGCCCAGCTGCTTGGCCGCCTCGGTCTGCACTCCTCCGCTGCGGCGCAGAGCCGAGACAATGAGACCGCGTTCATATTCCATGAGCGCTTCCTTAAGTTGCAGGGATTCGTCCGGGAGCAACGGCGTCTGGGTCTGGCCCGGCTCCGCGGGAACACGTTGCAGGGCCGAGTCCACGTCGCGGTCCGTGATCAGGTCGTTGGTACAGAAAATGGCGGCACGTTCCAGGGTATTGGCCAGCTGGCGCACGTTGCCGGGCCAGTGGTGGCGCATCAGGGCTTGGGTTCCGGCCTTGGATACGCCGCGCACGTCAATGCCCAGCTTGCGGTTGATGGTCTGGAGAAAATGCTCGCACAGTTCGGGAATGTCCTCCAGGCGGTCGCGCAGGGGAGGCAGTTCAATGGTGGCCACGTTGAGCCGGTAAAAGAGGTCCGAACGGAACTCCCCGGCCTCCACGCGTTGGGCCAGGTTTTGGTTCGTGGCCGCGATGATGCGGGCGTCAAAGGCGATGGGTTTGTGGCCGCCCAGCCGTTCCACTTGTTTTTGTTCCACGGCGCGCAGTAGTTTGGGTTGCAGATGCAGGGGCATGTCCCCGATTTCATCTAAAAGGATGGTGCCTTCCGAGGCCAGCTCGAATTTTCCTTTTTTTGTTGAAGTCGCGCCGGTGAATGCGCCTTTTTCATGGCCGAACAACTCGGATTCCAGCAGGTTTTCCGGGATGGCCGCGCAGTTGAGCTTGACAAAGGGACCAGAGGCCCGGTCCGAAAGGGCGTGGATGGTGTCGGAGATGAGTTCCTTGCCCGTGCCTGTCTCGCCGGTGACCAGCACGCCCGCGTCCAGGGGAGCCACCTTTTCCACCAGCTCCACCACGCGGCGCATGGCCGGGCTTTGTCCGATGATCTTGGCGGACGGTCCGGTATCCTCCAGGGAGCGGCGTAATCGGCGCACTTCGTTTTGCAGCCGCCGTTTTTCCAAAACGCGGCGGATGACCACTTCCATTTCCGCCAGGCTGAACGGCTTGGTGAAGTAGTCGTAGGCTCCGTGTTGCAGGGCTTCCACGGCGCTGTCCCGCGTGGAGTGCGCGGTCATGACGATGATGTCCACCAGGGGATCGGCCCGGCGGATATGCTCCAGCGCCTCAATGCCGTCCATGCCCGGGAGCCGCACATCGTGCAGCACCAGGTCGTAGCCGCCCCGGCCAACCATGTCGATGCCGGTTTCCGCGTCTCCGGCCTCGGCCACTTCCCAGCCTCGTTCTTCCAGCGCCTCGCGCAGCATGCTGCGGAACGCGGTGTCGTCATCCACCACCAGAATGGTTTCCGCCATGTCGTCCCCCTTGGAACAGGAGTACAGGAATAATGGGGTGGAATCCACTTTTTGTGGAGAAGAAAGCGGCTGATCGGGGTATTTTGCGCGGCTTGCAAACAGCAGACGCGTCGGAATTTGGGGGGAATCATCTGCAAAAACAAAATGTTATGCAGTATGCAGAGAAGGAAGAGCGCACGAGGAAAATCCTGGCACGAGGCTTGCTTTTAAACCGGTGGAAGTATCCCACAAGTGAGGAAATCGACCTAACTGGTCAAATAACGAGACGGGAGAGAGCATGCAGAGCGGAGCGGCACACAAGACAACGGCACGGGCCGGGCGCACCCAGCGGGGCGCGGTGGCCGTGGAAGTGGGGTTCCTGCTTCCTTTGGTGCTGCTGGCGCTGCTCGCCATGATCGATTTCGGCCGCTACCTCTGGGTGCATGACGTGGTCGGCGAGGCGGCCGCGCAGAGTTTGCGCATGGCCGTGCTCACGGAAACGGACAATGCCCAGGTGGCTGAAGCGGCCCACCGGGAAATCGAGCGCGGCGGCCTGCATGCGCCCGCGTCCGTAAGCATCGGTCCCCGGGAGCCGGGTACCTATACGAACGTTTCCGTGAGCGTGGATTTTTCCTTTTTGTTTTTGCCGGACATTTCCAAGGCCAGCTCCTGGGTCGTGACCGCCTCGGCCGAAGGGATTTGCGAACGATGAACAGCACGCGTCGCCATACAACCGGGCCGCAGCATGACGGGCGGCAGGGCATGGTCACCCTGGAAGTGGCCGTAATGCTCTGTGTTTTCCTCCTGCCCTTTATTTTCGGTGTCGTGGATGCGGCCCGGTTCGTTTCCGCGGGCGGCGCGGTGTCCCGTGCGGCGCGCGAGGCCGCTGTTTGGGCGGCGCGGGGCCGGGATGCCGAGTCCGTGGCCCTGGCTTCGTTGCGTGCCTCGGGCCTGGACCAGGCCCGCGCCCAGGTGGTGCTGCTGTCCAACGGTTCAGAAAGCGGGGACCAGGTGCGCGTTCAGGTGCTTTACGACCTGGCCGGATACTCCGCATTGCCCTGGGAGAGCGTGTTTCCCTCCATGGCCAGGGCGGAAGTGGTGGTGCGCCATGAGTAGCCGACGCACCCTGCTTACCCGCCGACTGGCCGACTTTGGTCGCGATGAACGTGGCGTGGCCGCCCTGTTCTACGGATTGCTCATGGTGGCTCTGTTCGGATTCGCGGCCTTTGCCGTGGACACGGCCTACATGCATTTCAAGCGCACGAAGTTGCAAAATGCCGCTGATGCGGCGGCATTGGCCGGAGCGTCCTCGCTGCTGGCCCACGGCGAGGATCTGGCCCTGGTGCGCGCCGAGATGATCGAATACGCCCGCGCCAATCTTGACCCGACCGACGCCCCCCTCAGTGCGGTGGCCGAGGCGGACATCCTCTTCATGCGGGACGGCGTCCCCGTTGCCGAGAATCCCGACCAGGTGGAGATCACGGTGTATCGCCAGGCGACCCGGGGCAATGCCTTGTCCCTGTTCTTCGGTCCCGTTGTGGGCGTGGATCAGGTGGATTTGCAGGCCACGGCACGCGCCGGAGTGGTGGGAGCCTGCGACAGCAAGTGCGTCAAGCCTTTTATCGTCCCGGCCAAGTTCACCTGGAATGATTTTGCGTCCACGGACGGCAAGGCCCGTGGCAATGGCAAGCTGGATGTCTGGAGCGCCGAGGAAATGGCCTCGGTGCAGACATTGGGCTGGTCCGACGAGGACAAGGGAGCACAGATTCTGCTCAAGCCCGGTGATCCCGCGGATGCCGTAGTACCCAGCCAGTATAATCTAGTGGATCTGCCGCCCGTGAACAAGGGTGTGCCTGTGCCGGGCGGCGCCATGCTGCGCGAAAACATCCGGGGCTGTGAGGGCAGCAATGCTGAAACAACGGTTGCACCGGGCGATGAACTGCAATTGGAGCCGGGCAACACCGTGGGTCCGGTCAAGCAGGGTATCCGGGAATTGCTCAACGCGGACCCGGGCGCGTACTGGGATGCGGCCACCCTGTCCGTGAAGGGCAGTGTGCATACCGATCCCATGTCCAGTGAACGGGTGGTCGTCGTGGCCTTTTATGATCCACGATATCCTCCGGTTTCCGGGCGCACCACCCAGCGCGTCTACCAAGTGGGCGCGGTGTTCATCGAAGCCATGGACGGCAAGGGGACGGTCACGGCCCGGTTCATGGAGGCACTGGCCCGTTCACCTGAGGACACGGGCGGATCCTGCGGCGATCCGTTTCTTTTTCTTCCCCGTTTGATGCTTGATACGGATAGGGGCGGCTGATCCGCGTCCTTTCCATCGTCGTTGGGACCGCGTCTGGGCAGGACGCGGTCCTTTTTTTTAGGGGCCAAGAAGATGAAAACCTAGGCAAAAAGGGGGAAAGCGAGTATATGCCATACAAGTGGGAATGCTTTTCATGCGTATTTGATCTTGAGGGGCCAAGTGAAATCCGATTCCAAAACACGCACTGCATCCAGGCGGTTGTGGTCTGTCGTCACTCTCAGCTTGCTGGGGGTGGCCTGTCTGTATGTTCTGCTTTTTGCCCAGCTCACCCGTGAGCGACAACGGAGTTTGCTGGACCATCGGCGCGTGGGGCTAAAGCGGATCGTGAGCGTGGCCTACGGAGCATTGCAACCCGAGATGCAGGCGTTCCGCTCCGGGCGGTTGAGCAAGGACGAGGCGTTGGAGCGCATTGCTGAAAAGCTGTGGAGCATGCGCTACCCCGACGGAGGGCATACCAACTATCTTTTTTTGCTGACCATGGACGGCGTTCCCCTGGTGAATCCGGCCAATCCGGAACAGGTGCAGGTCAGCCAGTGGCATCGCCGGAGTCCGGATGGAAAGTTTCCGGTGCAGATTATGGTGGAGGCCATGCGCCGCAAGCCGGACGGCGCGTTCGTCCACTATATGCAATTTCGTCCCGGGCGTCGGGACGTCCCCGAAAACAAAGTTTCCTACATCATGGCCCTGCCCGGGCTGGATTGTTTCCTTGGGACGGGTGCCTACATGCCCGACCTTTGGAGCGAAGCCTGGGCCGACAACTTGCGCACGGGTGGGTTGGTGCTGTTGTTGTTTTCCCTGGCGGCCGCGCCTCTGGCTGTTTTGCTGCGCGATCGACATCGCCGCAACAGGGATCTGGAGGAGGAAATTCACCGTCGGGAACGTGTGGCGCGTTCCCAACGGAGCATGGCCTCGCGCTATCGCATGATCGTTTCCCGCCCCGGCCAGGTGGTCTACGATATGAACCTGAGCACCGGGGAAACCCATTGGTTTGGCGATTCCGAAGGGGTTTCCGGACACTCCCTGGAGGAGTACCGGCGTCTCGGCGGTCGGTTCTTCGAGTCCAACATCCATCCGAGTGAGCGGGAATCGATTCAGGCCCGCTGGAATCGGGCCGTGAAGGAGGCCCGGGAATGGTACGCCGTGTTCCGGCTGCAGACCGTGACGCCTGGAAAGTATGTCTATGTTGAAGATCACGCCGGATTTTTGCAGCCCGAGGAAGGCTCGTCCGGCGGGGTGCGCATGATCGGCAGCCTGCGCAATGTGGACCCGCTGGTGCGGGCCGGGGAGGAAGTGCGCCGCAGCGAGGCAAAGTACCGCATCCTGGCCCAAAACTTCCCCAACGGCGCGGTATTGCTGTTTGACGATGCCTTGCGTTTCGTCTTGGCCGACGGTTCGGATCTGCGCAGCGTGGGCGTGGCCGACGGCGGCATGATCGGCAGGACACCGGCCGAAGTATTTCCGCCCTCGGTGGCGCGCATGACGGAAAAACATTTTCGTCGGGCCTTGCAGGGGGAGGAGCACGTTTTTGAGATGACCTATGCCGGGCGCATCTTCAAGCTGCATGTCCTGCCCGTCCGCGGTGAACCTGTGGAAGGCGGGGCCGAAGGCATGGTTGTCATCCAGGACGTGACCTCCAACAAGCTCGCGGAAAAGGCGCTTTCCGAAAGCGAACGCCGTCTTTCCACCTTGATCATGAACATGCCGGGCATGGTTTACCGCAGCACCTTCCAATCGGACTGGACCCTGGAATTCGTAAGCCCGGGTTGCCGCGCTATCACGGGGTACGGCTCGGAATCCCTGCTCTACAACCGGGCCACCAGTTGGAGTGATCTGGTCCACCCGGAGGATCGGGAACATCTGAAACAGGAAATGAATCTGGCGTTGGCCGAAGGGCGTCCCTACGAGTTGATCTATCGGATCAATACCGCCGAAGGGCGCGAACGTTGGGTCTGGGAGCGCGGTGTAAGTGTGGGCAACGGCGAGGGCGTTCCCGTGATCGAGGGCATCGTGCTGGACGTGACGGACCGAAAGCATGCGGAAGAGGGGCTGGCCCGGAGTCTGGCGTATGAAACCGTACTCAACAGCTGTGCCACGCTGCTGCTTTCGGCGGACAGGCAAAAGGATGCCTTGGACGGCATTCTGCCGGAATTGCGGGCCGCTGTGTCCGCCTGTCGGGCCTATGTTTTTGAGAATTTTATGGATGCTGAGGACGGGCTTTGCTGCCGTCAGACCTTTGAGGCGGTGGGACCGGGCGTGGAACCGCAGCTCGAAAATCCGGATTTGCAGCACGTTCCATACGAGGTCGTGATTCCCCGCTGGCGGGAGGTGTTGGAACGGGGCGAATTGGTCGGGCTGGTACGCGACATGCCCGAGAATGAACGCATCATCCTTGAGTCGCAGAGCATCAAGTCCGTTCTCGTGCTCCCGTTGCGGGTGGGGGGCGAATGGAGCGGGTTTGTCGGCTTTGACGACACCCGTACCGAACGGACCTGGACCGAGGCGGAGCAATTGTTTTTGCGCACGGCCACGGACATGGTGGGCGCGTATCTGGAACGGCTGCACGCGGAGCAGCGCCTGCTGGCCGCGCACGGGGAGCTGGATCAGATTTTCAACAGCACCGGGGACGGCATGGCGCTCCTCAGCCTTGAGGGGACGGTTCTGCGCGTCAATCGCACCATGGGGCGCATGTTTGGCATTGATCCGGAATCCGTGACCGGGCAGCCGTGCAGTCTGGTCATGCACGATGACCAGTGCGGCGGGGAGCACTGTCCGCTCGGCTTGCTGCAGGAAGGCATGGAACGGTCGGACCATGTGTTCCAGCGGCCCGACCCCGGAGGAGGGGTGCGCCATTTCCGTTCCGTGACCACCCCGTTCCGCAACGTGGAAGGCGAGGCCGTGGGCGTGGTGGTCTCCACCCGAGAGATCACAGAACGGGTGCGCGCGCAGGAGGCGGCCAAGGAACGCGAACGGCAGCTCGTGCAGGCGGACAAGCTCGCGGCCCTGGGTACGCTGGTTTCGGGCGTGGCGCACGAGATCAACAATCCCAACGGGATCATAACCCTGAACGCCCCCACCTTGCGGGACATCTGGAAGGATGTGCGCACCCGGCTGGACGAGTATTACGACCGCAACGGCGAGTTTCTTTTGGCGGGCATGGAATACAGCCTGCTGCGCGATGAAGTGGACGGGTTGTATGAACAGATCGTGGAGTCGGCCCGACGCATCAAGCGCATTGTGTCCGAGCTGAAGGATTTTGCCCGGCAGGAATCCCCGGACCGGACCGCCATCGTGGACATGAACGAGGTGGCCGAGGCGGCGCGGGGCTTGGTGGACAACAAGATCCGCAAAAGTACGCACCGGTTCACGGCGTTGTCCAGCCCGGAGCCGGCTTTGGTGGAAGGAAATTTCCAGCGATTGGAACAAGTTCTTGTCAATGCGCTCATCAATGCCTGCGAGGCGTTGACCTCGCCGGAACAGGCCGTGACCATGGAGGTGCAGGTCCGGGGAAACAGTGTCGTGGTCACGGTCTCGGACGAGGGCAAGGGCATGGCAAGCGATGAGATCGGTCATGTGTTTGAGCCGTTTTTCACCACCAAGCGGGACAGCGGCGGCACCGGGCTGGGACTGTCGGTGTCTCATGGCATCATCGACGAGCATGGCGGAAGAATGGAATTTTCCTCCGAGGAGGAACAGGGCACTGTGTGCGTGGTGGAATTGCCCCGCTGGATCGAGGATGCCCCCAGGAAGAGGAAGGAGCTGAAATCGTGAGCAAATCCTGGCCGCATCATCCCGTGCTCATGGTGGATGACGACCCGGCATGGCTGCAAGCGCTGCAGCGCATCCTGACCCTGGCCGGAGTCACCCGGCTATTGCCCTGCGCGGACGGCCGCGAGGCCGAAGCCCTGCTGAAAAAGCACCAAGTGAGCGTGGTGCTGCTGGATTTGTGCATGCCGCACATTTCCGGCGAAGAGCTGCTGGGCCGTCTGGTGGAGCAGTATCCGGACCTGCCCGTGATCGTGCTTTCCGGTCGGGACGAGCTGGATACCGCGGTGCGCTGCATCAAGGCCGGAGCGTATGAATATTTTTTGAAAACAACGGAAAAAGAGCGGTTGATCACTTCGGTGCGGCGTGCCGTGGAGCTTTCCCAGGTGCGGGAGGAAATGGCCAAGCTCAAGTCTGCGTTTCTGGCCAGGGGACCGGAACACCCGGAAGCGTTTTCCGCCATGGTTACCCGCGACCCTAAAATGCGGTCGCTGTTCGGCTATGCCGAGGCCGTGGCCGGGACGGGCCTGCCGTTGTTGATCACCGGGGAAACCGGCACGGGCAAGGAATTGATGGCCCGGGCCGTACACACGCTCAGCGGTCGGAGCGGGCCGTTTGTGGCCGTCAATGCCGCGGGCCTGGACGATTCGGTTTTTTCCGACACCCTGTATGGCCACGTGAAGGGCGCGTTCACCGGGGCGGAGCAGCACCGCGAAGGTTTGGTGGCCCAGGCCGCCGAGGGGACGCTTTTTTTGGACGAGATCGGAGACTTGGATCCACCCTCCCAGATCAAGTTGCTTCGGCTCCTTCAGGAGGAGGAATATTTGCCCCTGGGATCGGACCGCCCCGCAAAATCCTCGGCTCGGGTGGTGGCCGCCACCATGGAGGATCCGGAACATCTGGTGGACCAGGGACGGATGCGGCGGGATCTGTATTACCGTCTTGCCGGGCATCGGATCCATCTCCCGCCTCTGCGGGAGCGGATCGGGGACATTCCCCTGCTGCTGGATTGTTTTCTGGACCGCGCCGCCGGAGAACTGCAACGCACGCGGCCCCCGGTGCCGCCCGGACTGGTGGCCCGGCTGGAGGGCCACGACTTTCCGGGCAATGTGCGGGAGTTGCGGTCCATGGTCTGGGATGCCGTGGCCGGGTATACCACGGGGTGGCTCTCGGTGCGCCCGTTTCAGCAGCAGATGCGTGGTCCCGGGAAAAAGGACGTAGCGGCTTCCTCATCCGAGAACAGCGTGGAAAGCTATGCCGAGCTACTGGAATTGTTGGACCGCCTGCCGGAATGGCGGGAAGCGGCCGGACTGCTGGCCGCGGAAGCGGTGCGCCGCACCGGAGGCAACCGGAGCGCTGCCGCAGAGCTGTTGGGCATCTCGCGTCAGGCCTTGGCGCGTCGCCTGCCCGAGAGCGTGTAGAGAGCCTGTTGCGTTTTGTGTCATGGACTGTTTTGTTGCAGAGAGAAAAAGCTTTTTTATCAGCATGTTGTGATTTCATCAAAAGAGGTGGTACAAAACGCAACAGGCTCTTTGCGAGGTGCTTCAGTGAAATTGGTAAAGAAAAGGGGGGAGTACTGGTATTGCCTGGATTGGCACGTATCTTTCATTACTTGGTCTGAAGGGCGGCGTTCGCCGCAACCGGAATAATTGTGGAACGTCCTGGGGGGGACATGGCGGAACATATACTTCTAGCCGAAGATGATACGGGGCTGCGGCTCTCGTTGACCTTTGTGCTCAAAAATAAGGGCTACAGAATTACCCAGGCCGCGGATGGTCAGGAGGCCTTGGACCTCCTGCGCGAGTGCGAGGCCCGGGACGACGCTGTGGACGCGCTGATTACGGATATCCAGATGCCGGTGGTCAACGGCATTGAGCTGATCCGCCGGATCAAGGATGACGGCCGGGACGTTCCGGTCATCGTCATCACCGGGCATGGGGACAAGGAAATGCTCATCGAGTTGTTGCGCCTGGGGTGTGACGACTATCTTTCCAAGCCCTTTGAGCCGGACGAGGTGCAGCGCAAGGTGGCCGAAGTGCTGGAGAAGCGCTACGCCAGTCTGCGTGAGCGTGAGCGTGAGGAACATCACCTGCGCAGCGCCAACCTGCGCTTGGACCGGGAGGTGCAGGCCTACCGGCGCGACCTGCGCGACCTGCGCGGGGAAATGGCCCAGGCCGTGCGCACGTATTCGGATCTCATGGATGTGGACCGCGAAGGCTTCCGCGTGGCGCTGGAATATCGGTTGCGCCCGTATCGGGATCTGGGCGGGGATTATTTCGGGGTCTGCGATACGCCCCAGGGCTGCAATATTATGGTGGCGGACGTGGCCGGACACGACCTGGCCGCTTCGTATCAGACCGTGCTCATCAAAGGGCAGTTCGACGAGCATTGCGCCAGCGGGCAGGAGCCTGCGGAGTTTTTTCATTCCCTGAACGAGAAGCTCAAGGCCCAGGGACACGAGGAACGCATGGTCACGGCCCAGTTCCTGGGCATGAATCTGGAAAACGGTACGGCCCGGGTGGTTTCCGCCGGGCATCCGCGATTATTGGTGCGCCGCTTCGGGGACACAGCATCCGAGAGCCTGGCCGCGTCCGGGTCCGTGTTGGGGATTATGGACAACGTGGAGTTCGGCGTGGTCAACCTGGAAATTCATCCCGGCGACCGATTCTATCTGTATACCGACGGGCTGCTGAACGCCAACAGCGTGGATGGTCCCTCCGGGGAGAAGCGGGTCTTGGGGGAGCGCGGCCTGTTGCGGGCGCTGGATATCTTTTCGGACTTGCCCTTGGCTGAACAGGTTCGGAGCGTGTGGCGCTTTGCGCGGAGCTTTTGCCGCTACCGCCAGAGCGACGACATGCTCCTGGTCGGTGTGGAAGTGCCGTTCGGCGTGGCCGGAAGCGAGTAGGGAACTTTGGTTTTTTTGTGACATTTCTTGCGCATCAACCTGGATTTTTGCGACCAAAGCGCCGATAAGAGGAGGAATTGCCGGAAAACCGGAATGAAAGCGTCACAAAGGGCGACGTTGGTGAGAATAAGCGAGGGAGAGTTGGTATGAAAATGTCCATTCGGCTGAAGGTTCGAGGAAAGCTGCTGGTTCCGATCCTCAGCATGGTTTTTTTGGGGATCATGGGGCTGGTGTTTTTCGTCTACTCCCAATCGGCAACACTGCTGGAAGAGGAGATTCGGTCCGGTATCGTGCGCGAGGCCGAGGCCGCGTCCCGATCCATGCAGGATTGGATCCAGGGGCGGGAGAGCGATCTGCGCAACTGGGCCAGGAATAGGGATCACGCGGCCGCCTTGCAGGGGCGTTTCAATGGAGTGCAAAACTCCATGAACAACCTTGCGGGCAAGGTTACGGATTTCGACTATTACGAGTCCGTGAACCTGATGGACATGACCGGGACCGTGATTTCGTCCGGTGATCCGGAGCGTATCGGGCTGGAGTTGGGGAGCCGCGAGTATTTTCAAACCGCCAAAAACGGTCAGATCGCTCTTTCCCCGCCGTTGCGGAGCAAGGTGTCCGGCAATCCCATTTTCGTCATTGCTGTGCCGGTGCGTTCCGAGAGCGGCGAAGTTCTCGGTGTGCTGGGCGGAGTAATCAAGATTGACCGCATGACGTCGATATTTACGGAGCAGGTCAAGATCGGCAAGACCGGATACGCCTTTGTGCTTGATTCGACAGGCACGGTCATCGGCCACCCGGACCGCAGTTTTATTCTGGAGCTGAATGTCGCGGACACGGAGTACGGCAAGGCAGCATTGCGGGAAAAGAACGGCTCCTACAAATATTGGTTCGAGCAACAAAACCAGTGGAAGATCATGGGCTACAACGAAGTGCCGATTTCCGGCTGGATCGTTGCTGTGACCGCGCCTCTGGGCGAAATAATGGCTCCGCTGGTGCAGGTGCGCAATCTGGCCTTGCTGGGCGGCCTGGTAACCTTGCTGCTGGTGGCGCTCGTGGTTTTTTATGCCGTGGGCAAGATTACCACGGTCCTCAGGGAATGCGTGGACTACCTCAAGGAATTGGCCCAGGGCAACGTGGACGAGGACGTGCCGGAAAATCGTTTGCGGCAGCGTGACGAGATGGGGGATTTGGCCCGTGGTTTCCAGGCCATGGTGGATGCTCAGCGCGCCAGGGCTGACTTGGCCCAGGCCATTGCCCAGGGTGAGCTGGCTCGCCGGGTGGACGTCAGCTCGGACAAGGACCGGCTGGGGCGGGCGCTGGATACCATGGTGCGCCGTCTCAATGAAATCATCGGGCAGATCGGCACGGCCGCGGCCCAGGTGCAGGACGGATCCGGCCAGGTGTCCGAATCCAGCCAGGCGCTTTCCCAGGGTGCTACGGAACAGGCGTCCTCCCTGGAGGAGATCACCAGTTCCATCACTGAGATCAGTTCCCAGACCCGGACCAACGCGGACAACGCGTCCCAGGCCAGTCGGCTGGCTTCCGAGGCGCGTGACGCGGCACAGACCGGGGATCGGGAAATGGGAAGCATGGTTTCGGCCATGGAGGATATCAACGAATCCAGCCAGGCCATCAGCAAAATTATTAAGGTCATCGATGAGATCGCCTTCCAGACCAATCTGCTGGCGCTGAACGCGGCCGTGGAAGCGGCCCGGGCCGGGAAGCACGGCAAGGGCTTTGCCGTGGTTGCCGAGGAAGTGCGCAACCTGGCCTCGCGCAGCGCCAAAGCCGCACAGGAAACCGCCCAGCTCATCGAAGGGTCCGTGGCCAAGGTGGGCAGCGGAAGCGAGATCGCCACGCAAACCGCGCAGTCGTTGCAGCAGATTGTGGAAAAAATCACCACTGTGGCGGATATCGTGGCGGAAATCGCCGCGGCCAGCGATGAGCAGGCCAAGGGCGTGACCCAGATCAACCAGGGTTTGAGCCAGATTGATCAGGTCACCCAGCAAAATACCGCCAACGCGGAGGAAACCGCATCCGCGGCAGAGGAGCTTTCCAGCCAGGCCGTGGAAATGCGGCGACTGGTGGGGCAGTTCCATCTGGCCGGCGACGGTCGGCCCGGACAGGGCGCACCGCGCAAGATGAGCGTCAGGCCAGCGCGGCCGACGCAGTCCCTGCCCCCTTCCGGTGGTCAGGGCGGCACAGCGCGGCCCAAGCCCGCGCCTGCGGCCGGGTCGGGGAACAAGCAGAGCCAGGGGAGCCGGGATGCTTCCAACGGCATCTGGGGCGCGGAAGCGGCCAAGCCTGCCGCGCCCAAGTCGGAGCCGGGTTCCCGCGTCGATACGGATACAGTGAATCCCGAGGAGATCATCTCCTTGGATGACGATGAATTTGGCCGCTATTAGCGGTCAAGAGGGCGCCCGGGAAGGGCGCGAGGGAATCGCTGTTCGCGGGCGGGTCGTTCGGGCACGACGGCCTGTCTCCTAAGCGAACGGCATGGCGCCGCCGGGAGCGGACGCCGAAAAACATGGGGCGGTCCCTTTGGGGGGGCCGCCCCATCCTATGGGGTGAAGGTGAAACGGTATAATGGAGGAAAAAATGCCGGGTGTCCCGGAGCCGCGGTCCAAAGCCTTGGCTCAAACGGCAATCCCGCCGATGCGTTGCAGCGCGAGGGCCGGTAGCGCATCTTGCTGGGACATTCGACCATGGGAATCAACCTGTGCCGTTGTCTGGCGCGGTTGCTTGGTGCTGCGAAACCCGTCCGCTATTTCGTGGCGGAATCGTCCGGCTCGGGATCGACCATGGCCAGCGCGCTTCCCGGGTGCAGGATCGGGGGGCGGCCCAGGCCGTCCACCAGTTCCGCAAGGGCATGCAGTCCCTGTGGTTCAAATTCCCTGGGTTCTTCCAGGAGCAGGAGCACAGGGCGATCCGCGGGCAAATTGATTTCGCGGCGGGCCAGACGTCCGGGCGCCGGAGTCCGGGCCACACGGTAGGCCGGTCCGTGGCCGTTGACGCGGATCAGGTACTCGGCGGCGTCCGAGGCTGCCAGCCGAAAGCTCACAACGGGTTTTTCGGTGCGTCCGGCTCGGGCCGGCGTGCTGACGGGGCGCACGGGTCCGGAAGAGAGCACCCTGCCGTTGGGTGTGTCCACAAACGCCAGTGCCTGGCTTCGCGTGTTCACCAGTTTTGCGGGGTCCAGCAGTTTCAAGGTCATGCGGAAGTTCTCCTTGCGAGGAGGGCGGCTTCGCCCTCAAGCGCTTTAGCGTTGTTGTTTACCGTGGGCCGCAATCGCTACAAATCGCCCACAGGCTGCCGTTTTCATCCTGCCGATCCCGTGTTCGGGCGCTGTCTGGCGCGCCGAAAACAAAAAACCTCTCACAAAAGGAGAGGTGGCTGGATTTGGGGTGAATCCCCCCACATCGTTCCCTTGCGGGTCGGCATGGGCACCTTGCCGAGGGGCAGGTTGCCGTGGCGGTCGTGGAGCCGAATCTCTCTCGCCACTCTGAATGAAAAAGGCAAAGAACTGCCGAAAATCATACCCGGGTGCGCCAAGGGAGTCAAGGGGCAAATCACGGCTCTTGACTTGCGGCACGTTCTCCTTTAACACACAGTCCCTTTGTCCAGCCTTGACGGGTCGGGGGTGCGTTGAAATATTCCGTGCGCCCGGGCGTCCCTCAATGGGGACGAAGCTAATAGTACTGTGAACGCAGCCGTTTGGAGGGATCGCGTTGTTCGATAATCTGTCAGACCGACTGACCGGAGCCTTTCAGAAGATCAGGGGGCAAAAGCGCCTGGATGAGTCCAATGTCCAGGCGGGCCTGCGCGAGGTTCGTCTCGCCCTGCTCGAGGCCGACGTCAACTTCAAGGTGGTCAAGCAGTTTGTCGATCAGGTGCGTGACCGCGCCCTTGGCGAGGATGTGCTCAAAGGTCTTGATCCTGGTCAGCAGGTGGTCAAGATCGTTCACGAAGAGCTGGTGGAATTGCTCGGCGGCGAACAGCAGGGCGTGGATACGTCCGGTGCCAGGCCGCTGAAGATCATGATGGTGGGTCTCCAGGGATCGGGTAAGACGACCTCCTCGGGTAAGATCGCCATCTGGCTGCGCGACCAGGGCTTCAAGCCCTATCTGGTCCCGGCGGACGTGTACCGCCCCGCGGCCATTGACCAGCTCGTGACCCTGGCCGGCCAGATCGACGTGCCTGTGTATCCGTCCACTACGGAAATGAATCCGGTGGACATCTGTCGGGACGCCATGGAAAAGGCCGCGGAAGCCGGGTGCGACGCGATTTTGTTCGATACCGCGGGCCGCCTGCATGTGGATGAACCGCTCATGCAGGAGCTGGCAGGCATCAAGGAAGCCTGCACCCCGCAGGAAATTTTGTTCGTGGCCGACGCCATGACCGGGCAGGACGCGGTTACCGTGGCCGAGAGCTTCAACGAGCGTCTGGATATTTCCGGCGTGGTTCTGACCAAGATGGACGGCGATGCCCGCGGCGGCGCGGCCCTGTCCATCAAATCCGTCACCGGCAAGAGCGTCAAGTTCGTGGGCCTGGGCGAAAAGCTCACGGACATGGAACTCTTTCACCCGGATCGCGTGGCCTCACGCATCCTGGGCATGGGCGACGTGCTCACCCTCATTGAAAAGGCCCAAACCGCCTTTGACGAGGAAGACGCCGAGCGCATGGCCAAAAAGATGCAGAAGGCCCAGTTCGATCTGGAGGACTTCCGCACCAACATGCGCCGACTCAAGAAGCTCGGCTCCATGGAAGGATTGCTGAAGATGATCCCGGGCATGGGCGGCATGCTCAAGCAGCTCGGGGACGTGCAGATGCCGGAAAAGGAACTGGCCCGCACGGAAGCCATCATCAATTCCATGACCCTGCAGGAGCGGCGGCAGCCCAAGCTGCTCAACGCCGGACGCAAGGAGCGCATCGCGCGCGGCTGCGGCATGCAGGTGGCGGATGTGAACAAGCTCATCAAGCACTTTGAGCAGATGAGCAAGGTGATGCAAAAAATGATGGGCGGGAAAAAAGGCAAGCTGCCCAAGATGCCCAAGTTGCCCGAAGGGGCCGATCCCATGGACGGCATGGGCGGCATGCCCGGAATGGGGATGCCGGGAATGCCCGGTATGCCGGGAATGGACGGCATGGGCGGCGAGGCACCGGCTCCCGGAGCCGGCCGATCCGCCAAGCGCGTGGCCGCGGACCGCAAGAAAAAGAAACTCGCCAAGAAACAAAAGAAGAAACAGCGCAAAAAGCGGTGATGTTATATTTGCCTCGAAATGGGGCAGTCGGTATTGATTTTTTTGTGACAACAACATATCTAGGAATAATTGGGGGTAAAGACGAATGGCTCTTACTATCAGACTGACTCGGATGGGTTCCAAAAAGCGTCCCTTCTACCGCATCGTGGCAACCAATACGGCTACCCGTCGCGACGGACGCCCCCTGGAATACCTGGGCTACTACAATCCCATGACCGAGCCTGCCGAGATCAAAATTGATCGCGAAAAGCTGGACAAGTGGCTGGCCGACGGCGCCAAACCTTCGGACACGGTTCGGTCCCTGCTCAACAAGCAGGCCGACTAGCCGCGCCGAATGACGCGCCCGCCCAGGCCGGATTTCGCCTCCCCCAATGAATGCGCCCATTCCTTATCAGCCGAGAGCGGAGGTGGAGTCATGCTGAGAGAGATGATCGAGTACATCGCCAAGTCGTTGGTGGATTATCCTGATGAGGTCGAGGTCTCGGAAATCGAAGGCGAGCAGACATCCGTGATTGAACTCAAGGTGGCCAAGGCGGATCTCGGTAAGGTCATCGGCAAGCAGGGACGCACGGCCCGTGCCATGCGCACCCTCTTGGGAGCGGTTTCCACCAAGGCGAAAAAACGCGCCGTGCTGGAAATCCTCGAGTAGCCAATCACGGAAAAGCCCAGCGCAACCATGAGCGACCGCAACGAAGCGGGACGCGGAATGGTCCTGGTGGGCACGGTTGTCAAGCCGCATGGAATTCGCGGGGAAGTCTGCGTGGAGCACTACGCGGACTCCCCCGAATTGTTTCAGCGGGGGCAAATCGTGTTCCTAGGGCAGCCGCGCAAAAAAAACACCCGCCTCAGCATCCGCACCGTACGTCAGCACAAGGGACGGCTCCTGCTTACGCTTCAGGGCGTGGACGACAGGAATGCCGCGGAATTGTTGCGTGGCGCGGAACTGTACGTGCCTGAGTCGCAGTTGCCGGAATTGGACGATGGGGATTTTTACCTGCGCGACCTGCTGGGGCTGACCGTGCAGCAGGCTGACGGCACGGAATTAGGCGTGCTGGAACGGTTTTTTGAGGCACCGGGGCAGATTACCTGGGTGGTGATCCATCCCTCGGGCCGGGAAATTCTGCTCCCTGCCGTGGATGCCTTTGTGGACGATATTGACCTGGAATCCGGCATCATCACCGTGCAGCCGCCCGAAGGGCTGGTGGAACTCTACCTGGCGCCGCGTTCCGCTCAAAAAGACGAGTAGCCTTCCCGCAACCAATGCGTTTCGCCCTCCGGCGCCGCAACGAGGAATACCGTGCATTTCAATATCGTGACCATTTTTCCCGAGTTTTTTGACTCGGCTCTTTCCGTGGGCTTGCTGGGCAAGGCCGTGGATAAGGGATTGGTCACGTTTGAGCGTGTTTCTCCGCGCAGCCAAACAACGGACCGGCACCAGACCGTGGACGACAAGCCCTACGGCGGCGGAGCCGGGCTGGTCATGCTGCCCGATCCCTTGACCAAGACCCTGCGGGCGCTCAAGCGGCCCGGCCGCATGCTCATGCTCTCCCCGAGAGGGCGCAGGCTGACCCAGGAATATGCCGGGGAATTGGCGCAGGAAGAGGCGCTGACCCTGATCTGTGGCCGGTACGAAGGCATTGACGAACGTATTCTGGATCTTTTCCCCGTGGAGCTGGTCAATGTGGGCGACGCCGTGCTCAACGGCGGCGAAGCCGCGGCCCAATGCGTGGTGGAGGCGGTTTCCCGGCTGTTGCCCGAGTTCATGCACAAGGAAGAATCCCTGGAAGAGGAAAGTTTTTCTTCAGGGCTTCTGGAGTATCCGCACTACACCCGGCCGGATGTCTTTGAAGGGCATGCGGCACCGGCCGTGCTGCTTTCCGGCGACCACGGCAAGGTGGCCTCCTGGCGGCGCGAACAATCTGTATTGAACACCTTGCGCCATCGGCCGGAACTGCTGGCGTCCGCCCCCCTGGAACCCAAGGACGTGGATACCCTGAAATCCGCGCCACGCGCCACTTGCGGGCGGAATTTGCACCTCGCCCTGGTGCACTATCCAGTGCTGAATAAATTTGGGGACACCGTGGCCGTGTCTTTGACAAATCTCGACATACACGATATGTCCCGCGTTTCCCGCTCCTACGCATTGGGCGGCCTGCTTTTGGCCACACCCATCGAGGACCAGCGGGAACTGGCCGCCAATCTGCTGCGTCACTGGACCGGCGGAGCTGGCGGAAAGGCCAACCCGGACCGTGCCGAGGCCATGCGTCAGGCGCGGGTGGTCTCGGATCTTTCCGAGGCCGTGGCCCACGTGGAGGAGCGCACCGGGCAACGCCCGCGCATCGTGGCCACGTCCGCACGGATCGACCCCAAGGGCGGTCCCATGTTGACGCCGGAGGCGGTGCGCCGCATGCTGGACCAGGAGCCTGTGCTGCTGGTCTTTGGAACAGGATCGGGCCTTGCGCCGCAGGCGCTCGAAGGGGCGGAAATGTTGCGTCCCCTCCGCTGCCTGGACGACTACAACCACCTGTCCGTCAGGTCCGCGGTCGCCATTACGGTGGACCGCATCCTGGGGGACGTGTACTGAGCAAAATATTGATTGAAGGAGCAGGAAACATGGAAATCATCAAAAAGATCGAACAGGAGCACATGCGCCTGGACGTGCCCGCGTTCAAGGCTGGTGACACCGTCAAGGTGCACCTGCGTATCATCGAGGGCGAAAAAGAGCGCATCCAGGTCTTCCAGGGTGCGGTGCTTCGCGTGCGCCGCGGTACCACCGATTCCACCTTCACCGTGCGCAAGGTGTCCGACGGCATCGGCGTGGAGCGTGTGTTCCCCATGCACTCGCCCTACATCGAGCGCGTGGAGGTGGTTTCCGAAGGCAAGGTCCGCCGCAGCCGCATCTACTACCTGCGCGGCCTGCGCGGTAAGGCCGCCCGCATCAAGTCCAAGCAGATTTGGGAGTAACCGGACTCCGGTCCCCGCTTGCGGACAGGACGCCCAAGAGCGCAACCCCCGCTCCTGTACACGAAATGCAGGACGGGGCTTGCGTTTTTGGTGCTTTTGCATGGTGCGGGGGACACCCGCCCTCTGCAGTCTGCTCAATGGACGGACGAGGAATGGATGAACGCGCTTCTCTATGATTCCCTTCCCTTGGAGGTGGTGGCCGGCGTGGACGAGGCCGGTCGCGGCTGCCTGGCCGGGCCTGTGGTGGCCGGAGCCGCTATGCTGCCGGATTCCGCCGACCTGCCCGGACTCACCGATTCCAAAGCCCTGTCCGAAAAAAAAAGAGAAGTCCTTTATCCATTGGTGCGCCGCGAGGCGCTGGCCTTTGGTATCGGCTTGGCCTGGCCTTGGGAAATCGACGAGCTGAATATCCTCCAGGCCACGTTTTTGGCCATGGCCCGGGCCGTGGCCGCCATGCGCCGACCCGCCCGGCTGCTGCTGGTGGACGGCAACAAGACGATTCCCGGCCACGCCCTGGCCGCGGCAGGGCTTGACCCACTGCCACAGCGGTTCGAGATCAAGGGGGACGCCCGTTTCCCGAATATCTCTGCCGCATCCGTGCTGGCCAAGGTCTGGCGCGACCGGTTCATGGTCGCCATGGATCGACGCTATCCCGGCTACGGCTTTGCCGAGCACAAAGGGTATGGGGCCAAGCCGCATTTTCAGGCCATTCAGGAACTCGGTCCGTGTCGCATGCATCGGCGTACCTTTCGTGGAGTGCGTGCGGAGCCGGAACCCCAACGCCAGTTCGGACTTCCCGGCCTATGAGTTTTACGGCACGGCATCTCCTGCTTGGCCGCTCCGGTGAGGATGCGGCCGCCCGCTACCTGCGCGGCCAGGGCATGCGCATTCTGCATCGCAACTGGCGAAGCCGCGGCCTGGAATTGGACATTGTCTGCCGTGATCAAAAGACCCTGGTCTTTGCCGAGGTCAAAACGCGTTCGCCCAACGCCCGTGGCGTTCCAGGCCAGGCCTTGACCCGGGCCAAGCGGTCCTCCCTGGCACGGGCTGCCTGCCTGTATCTTTCCGAGCATGACCTTTGGGAAAGTCCCTGCCGTTTTGACCTGCTCTCGGTCACACCCGTGGATGGTTCCTTTTCCGTGGACCACCTTAAGAATGCGTTCACTTTGGACGATACAGCGTTCAACAGCCAGAACTGGTAACTGCCCATCCACAGCACACCATACCTCAACGGATCGGTCAGACAAAAAAGTAGACTTTTTTGGTAGAAAACACTTGCATAAAATAGAAATGATAACTATTATTGAAAATAATAGTTTTGAAAGCAAGGGGGGACATCATGACGAGGAATATATTCACCAATTTTATTATGGCATTGGCAGTTGTTCTGTTTGCCGGATCCGCCATGGCCGCCGTTATGCCGGTTGGCTTCAGTTCGTACTCTCCCGTGGGCGTCTCAGATGCGTTGCGGATCGATCCCAACAACGCCCTGGTGTACGACCCGGCAGGGGACGATCAGTCCGGCAACTACAACTTCACCTCCTTGGGATTCGGCGGGAGCATTGTCCTGAACTTTGCCAACCCGATCATCAATGGAGCCGGAGCCGACCTGCAGGTCTTTGAGACCTCCTGGGGCGGCGGGACCGATAACTGGGCTGCCTACCCGGAAACCGCCGAAGTGTGGGCGTTTCAGGGTAATTATTCCGGCCAGGCCTATGGCGATCCCGGTTGGGTGCGCCTTGGCTATGCCCAACAAGATGGCAGCTTTGATTTCGACGGACTGATTACCGGAACCAGCGCCATTCTCGTGCGCGATGTGAGCCGGGATTTCGGCTTTACCGGAAGCGGAGACGGTTTTGACCTCGACGGTGTGGTGGCGAATTATGCCACGCCGCTTCCCGCAGGAATCTGGCTGCTGGGGGGTGGACTTATCGGTCTTATCGGCCTTCGGCATCGTCGTCGTGGATGACGGCTGAAAAAAAAAATGACATGATGCCCTCTACGAAGTAGAGGGCTTTTTTTTGCACGGATGGCCAATGGGAAGGTCTTTTTAAAGAAGCCTCCGGCGGCCAAAGGGTCGATGGCCCTTTGGAATCCCGTTTACCTCCCGCGCTTTGCGCGGTCGGGATGTTATGGGGCGCTCTATGTGCAAACGGTTTTGCAGGGGGGTGCGACCATTCCGAGCGGCGTCAGCCGCGAGTAGGGAACGGTCTTTGGGAAGGGGAGCTTGAGGGGAACCCCCTTTCTGCAAAAAGGGGTACCCCTCGAAATCATCGGCCACCGAGAAGGAAGAGAGGGCAAGTGCGGGGATTAACTATCCGGGCCAAATTGATTTTGGCGCTTAGTTTGATTTTGCTCACGGCGTTTGTGGTATTGAGCGTGGTGAACTATCAGACGTCTCGCAAGTCCGTGCGGCACGAGATCATGACCTCGTCGTTGCCGCTCATTCGTGAGAACATCTATTCTGCGATTCACGGCAGCCTGATTCAGCCTATTTTGGTTTCCAGCACCATGGCCAACGATGCGTTTTTGCGAACCTGGGCCAGGGACGGGGAGCGGGACCAGCAAGCGATCGTCCAGTATTTGCAGGATATTCGTGACAGGTATGATTTTTTTTCCGTGTTTTTTGTTTCTGACAAGACGAACCGCTATTATCATTACGAAGGGGTGCAAAAGCGCATCAGTCCTGAAGACGACCACGACGTCTGGTACTACAAATTTTTGGGTACGGGCCTGGATTACCAGCTCGACGTGGACACGGACGAGGTTACGGGCGGCATCCTGACCATTTTCATGAACCACCGGCTTGAGGATTACGACGGGCGTCTTTTGGGCGTTACGGGCGTTGGTGTCCGCATGGACCATGTGGCGGAACTGTTGCGCGAGACGCAGGAAAAGTATGACCGCCGGGTGTACATGGTGGATGGACGCGGGCTGGTGCAGGCCCATTCAAATTTGTCCCTGGTGGAGCGGATGAATATTCGTGAAACCGAAGGGATTCGTTCCATTGCCGACGAGATTCTTTCCAATCAGGGGGCGCCGCGCAACTATGAATATGACAGTTCGCATGGGCGGGTGCTGCTTACGGCCAGTTATGTGCCGGAGCTGGATTGGTTCTTGTTGGTTGAACAGGATGAAGACGCGGTGCTTTCCACAGTGCGGGGCAACCTTGCCCGGACGCTGGGCGGCGGCCTGTTGGCGACGATTTTGGTGATCCTGGTCAGTGTCTTTGCGGTGGATCATTTTCAAAAGCGGCTGGAGCGTATGGCCGTGACCGACGAACTGACCGGGGTGGCGAACCGGCGTCGGCTGGACGAGCAGTTTGAACAGGCCCGGGCCAGGCATGAAAGGGACGGTACGTCTTTTTCCATCATGTTGATTGATCTGGACGGGTTCAAACTTGTGAACGACCGTTCAGGCCATCTGGAGGGCGATCGGGTTTTGTGCTCGGTGGCAAAGCTGATCAGCAAGTATATCCGGCCCATGGATCTGGTGGCACGCTGGGGCGGCGACGAGTTTATGGTCTTGGCCGAGAGCGGGCTGAAGCAAACCGGAGGCATGGCCGAGCGCATTCGCAGTGCCGTGGAGCGCGCCCAGCTTCAGGGAGCCGACGGCAGCACGTTGACGCTCAGTGCCGGGGTTGCGGAATATCGGGATGGCGATACCCTGGACAGCTTGACCTGCAGGGCGGATGACGCGTTATATTTGGTTAAAAACTCCGGACGAAACGCCGTGGGCCTGGCACGTAGTGACAAGGCGGACCAAGCCGGGGATGCCGGGGGCGGCGCGGCGGATGCCGGTCAGAATAAAAATATAGAATAAGTCTTTACCAAAAAGTTTTTCTTGTGATAGACTGGTAGAAACCAGTGCAGGACGAGTGGCCTGTCCGAGTTTTGTTTTTAGGGTTTCTTGCCGGTTGTCCCGAACGCGGCGAAAACAGACCCAAAAGCATAAGGCCATAGCCATTCCTCCATTCCTTTAGAAAGGGCGCGTCAACTCCTCGCGCCCTTTCTTGCGTTTGAAGCAAAAATATAGATGCGGTGGGCCTGCTGGTGTGGTAGGGATGTTGTGTGGGAGTGTCTATCCTACCAGGAGGGCGAACATGCGAGGGATTTTGTTAGGCTTGGCATTGGTTGTGCTGCTGGTCGGTACTTCGTGGGCCGGGCAGCGGTATTCGGTGCGGGCCAGTGTGGCCCATGGCTCCGGGGCGATCCATGCGAAACTTGTTCCCGGGGAGTTTGAGGTGCCTGCGGGCAAGACAGCCATGAACCTGAAATGCTTCCGCACCGATCCCGCATCGGGGTGGACTTCGGACAAGTTGTGCAGCGTGTATTCCGTGACCCAGGGCGTGGATATGAAGGACGCCAACGGCAATCCGCTGACCCAGCTTCCGCCCGGAGTGTATCGGTTCGCGGTGGGCGGCAAGCCCGGAGCGTACGGCACGTTTTCGTATGAATTGGTCCCCTGAGCAAGGGGACGCACCCAAAAGGAAACTGCCCCGGGCTTTGTGGTCCGGGGCGGTTTTTTTTATCAGGGTGTCCTGTTTTGCTCCGCATTGCTAGGCTAAAGAAGCCCGGGCAGCCAGAGCGAGAGCGCCGGGACATACGTGACAAGAAGCACCACCACCGCCAAAATTGCCAGAAACGGCAGCGAGGCGCGGCAGGTGTGCAGGATGGGCTGCTTGAAGCGGTAGCTGGCAATGAACAGGTTCAGGCCCACAGGCGGCGTACAGTAGCCGATTTCCATGTTGGCCAGGAAGATGACGCCCAGGTGAACGGGATGCACGCCATACCCCGCGGCGATGGGCAGCAGCAGGGGAACCACCAGCACAGTGGCGGAAAAGATATCCAGCACAGCACCCAGCATGAGCAGAAACAGGTTCAGCGCCATGAGGAACGACCATTTGCTGGTGAACCAGCCCTGCACAAACTCAAACAGACGTTGCGGAATTTCCCGGTCGATGAGCAGGTTGGTGGATGCCTGGGAAACGGCCAGAATGATGAGGATGCCGCCCACCAGGGTCATGCTCCGGCGCATGACTCTGCCCAGTTCCCGCCAGGGAACGTCGCGGTAGATGAGCACTTCCACCACCAGCACATAGGCGGCGGTAACAGCCGCGGCCTCGCCCAGGGCGAACCAGCCGGAATAGATCCCCCCCAGCACGATGACCGGCAACGGCAGCTCCCAAATGGCTTTTCGTGCGGCGCGGAGCAGGGGACCGGCCTGGAACGGAGTGAGTTCGAGGCGGCTTTTCCATCCCTGGCGAACGCACCACAGAGCCAGGAGCAGAATCATCAATGCGCCGGGTACGATGCCGGCGAGAAAGAGATTGTTGATGTCTTCCCGGGCGATGATGCCGAACAGGATTAAGGGAATGGCCGGGGGGAAAAGCAGGCCCAGGCTGCCCGATGTGGTCACCAGCCCCAGGCTGAACCGCTCGGGGTAGCCCTCCCGCGTCAGGGACGGGTAGAGCAGGGCGCCCAGGGCGATGATGGTCACGCCGGAAGCGCCGGTCAGCGCGGTAAACGCGGCGCACACGAGCAGTGTCACGATGCCGAGTCCCCCGGGCATCCAGCCGAGGAGGGCGCGGGAAACGCCCACCAGCCGTTCCGAGGTATTGGCCCGGGCCATGAGTTCCCCGGCAAAGGTGAAGAGCGGAATGGAAACGAGTACGGGCGTATCCACCAGACGGTGGATTTCCATGGCCACCAGGGAGGCATCCAGGCCGTCGGCCATGAACCCCAGAATGGCCGTGGCCGCGATAAGGGCGAACAAGGGGGTACCCATGAGGGCGAACAGGCCAAGGACGATTTTGCCGATCATGGGCGGACTCCCGTGACATGGCCGCGCAGGAGTTGCAGCCCGAGGCGTGTTCCGGCCAGCAGATAGCGCAGGCCCATGACCGCAAAGGCCAGGGGCATGATCAGGGCAAAGGGCCAGGACGGCACGCCCTGCATGGCTTCCATGCCGTATTCCATTTCATCCAGCAGAAACAGGACCGAGGAATGTGCCAGGGCCGCGCAGACCAGCCCCGTGAACAGCCAGGCCAGGGTACGGCTCAGCGCGGTGAGTCGCGGGGGCAGAAAGTGGTTGAGCACGTCGATGGAGAGGTGGTTTTGGTCCCGGGCCGCCACCATGGCGCCAAGCAAGGCGATCCAGAGCACGAGCCGCCGCAGCAGCGGATCAATCCAAACCAGTCCGGTCTGGGCCGCGTTGCGTAAAAAAATTTGCAGCACGGCCAGGGTGATCATGCCGGTCAGCGCCAGCACCAGGGCGCTGGTTTCCAGGCCGAGCAGCCAGCGCACCACGGCCGGATCCCGGCGTTGGGGCGGCTCTACAGTAACGAGCGGCGGTTGCGGCGCGGCCGGATTGGTTGGATCGGGAATGTCCACAGCGCGCTCCTACCCGGCGTCGCGCACGGCGTTGCGCACGGTTTCCAGCAGTTTCGCATCCAGCTCCCCGATGTCGCGGTAGTGGTCCACGAGTTTGCGGGCTTCGGCCGCAAAGTGCTCCCGGCCTTCCGGGGTCACGCTTACCAGCTGCACGCCCTGGGCCAGCAGCACCTGCATGGCCTCGTTGTTTTCCGTGCGTACCTGCTTGTCCACCTGGTCCATGTGCCGGGTGAACACTTCCTGCACGGTTTGGCGATCCTCGGCCGAGAGGCGCTTGAAGGCGCGGTCGGAAAAGGCCAGGGTTCCGTAGGCGTAGAGAAGCGGTTCGTCCGTGATCCGGCTGATGCGCGTGAACCATTGCAGAGCCAGGGCGGCCACGGGCGAGGATACCACGGTGTCGATCACGCCGGTCTGCAATCCCGTGAGCACGTCAGGCAAGGGCAGGGGAATGGGTGTCACGCCAAAGGCGCTGAACATGTCCTGGCCCATGCGGGAACCCTCGGGCAGCCAGGGTTTGGTTTTGGTCATGTCCTGGGGGCTGGTCACGGGGACGTTGCCCATGATGTGGATGAAGCCCACTTCGATCAGCCCGGTACAGTAGAGGTGATGCTTGTGCATGCGGTCCAGGAGCTGCTGCTCCACGGCGGCGCGCGCGGCGTCGGCCTGGGCCGGGGTGGTCACAAGCATGGGCAGGCCCAGTACGGAGAAGTTGAAGTCCAGGTGGGCCAGGGAACCGGCACCCAGGGTGGCGGCATGGAGCTGGCCTGCGCGCAGTTTGCGCATGACCTGGGCATCCGACCCCATCACGCCGCCGGAGTAGATTTTGACGTTCACGCGTCCCTGCGTGGCGGTTTCCACTTCATCGGCGGCCGCGCGCAGGGCGTTGGTGGCGGTGGCACCGTCCGGTGCCAGGGTGGCGACCTTCAGGGTGAACGCGGAGGCAGGGCCGCAAAGCAGACCCAGGACCAAGCCGACAACGGCGTAGGAAAGGAGGCGATGTTTCATGGTGTTTCCCTTATGGAGCGGATCCGTAGAGCGGACCCGGGCAGGTTGGATCGGACGATGCGCGGACCGAAAGTGCCGGACCGCTCGGACCGCTAAAAATATTCATCGGCCTCGGCCTGGAGCTGGGCGGCTTGCTGCTTGGCCAGGGCATTTTGCAGGGTCAGCTCGGGCACGGCGTCCACCGGGGCGTCGAGCACTTCCTGAAGCAGCTTGTCATGCAGTTCGCGGTTTCGCAGGGGGCGGGCGTAGTTCTTGGCGTAGGTGACCATGGTGAGCAGGTCGGCGCGGTGGGAAATTTCCAGGGCGCGTTCAAAGTGTTCGCGGGCAAGTTCGGGTTTGCCGCCATACGCAGGCGGGAGCAGGGTGTAGAGCACGCCCATGAGGGCGTGCGGCGCGCCGTGGGCGTGGGTTTCATCCAGCTCAAGCAGCCGCTCGGCCAGTGCCTGGAGTTTGGGTACGTCCGCAATGTCCGCCCAGGAGCCGGGCCGGGCCTTGATGTAGGCACCCCAGGCCGTGATGGCGGCATGCAGGTATTTTACGTCATCCCGGTCCAGATCTGCCGCAACGGTCCCGAATTCCGCGGCGGGCTTGTCCCAAAGCCGGGCGAATTCGTCACTGCGTTCGGCCAGGGCGCGAATGGCGTAATCCTTGGCCTTGGCAGTCATGATCCGGGCGCGGTCGGGCTGGTCATCCAGGGTAAAGGCCACGGCATAGGCCGTGAGCAGGGTGGAGGCGGAGGTCAGGGTGTCCTCGTCCTGCGGCGAACCTTGAACCAAGGCGTCCATGAACAGGAGATACGAGGGAATGCCCTGGCGCACGGTCTCTAAATCTTGTTGTTTTTTGATGGAAAGGGCCAGATTGTCCATGACCGGACCCGTGGCCGAACGCATGAGCGCGCCGCAGCCCGAAAGCGTGAGTCCGCTCAAGACAAGGATTACGGTCAAAAAGGCAAGTCGACGATGTTTCATGACCCTCTCGTTGCACGTGTTTGCGAATGGGGGATATAGCAAAAAAAAACAGTGGGTGGAACCGCTTTGAAGTGAGTTGTGGATTTCTTGCCATTTCCGCATGTTGTGAGTAGCCTATGGGGATGACGAAAAGTGTGCAAAACAAAGAAATGGCGGGGACCGCGCCGGACACGGCAGAAAATACGGCCCTGGAAGAGCTTGACCAAAACGTGCGCCAATTGGCCCAGGACATGGACGGGCAGTGCAAGCGCTGCAAAATGTGCGAAAAGGAATGCCCGCTGCTTAAGCGATGGGGCATGCCCGGCGATTTTGCCCGCGCCTTGCTCTCCGGGGAATTGGACCCGGCCCGGGCCGGGGATGCGGCCTTTGAATGCACCTTGTGCGGTCTGTGTACCCAGCTTTGCCCGGTGCGGGGCTTGCAGCCCCATGCCCTGTTTCAGGCATTGCGGGAGCAGGCTGCCGCGCGCGAACCGGAGCGTTTGCACCCCTATGCGCGTCTTTTGCGGCACGAACGCGTGGGCCTGAGCCGGACGTTTTCCTTTTTTGGTATTCCCAAGGGGGCGCGCCGTGTTTTTTTTCCGGGATGCGCCCTGCCCGCCGCCCGTCCGGAAACCACCTGGCGCACCCTGGAACGGCTGTGCGAGCTGGACCCGGACACCGGGTTCGTGCTGCATTGCTGCGCCAAATCGTCGCTCATGCTGGGACAGCAGGATGTTTTCCAGGCCAACGGCCGCGATCTGCTGGAGCGGTTGGAGCGCGCCGGGATAGAGGAACTCCTTGTGGCCTGTCCCGATTGTTACAGCGCCCTGACCCGGTTTGCATCCTCGCTGACCATCCGTACCGTGTACGATGTGCTGGCCGAGGTGGATCCCGAACCCGGACCCGGGCTGGAACGGATCAAGACCGCGGTGCATGATCCCTGCGTGCTGCGGGGTGAAAAAAACGTGCACCAGGATGTGCGGACCCTGCTCTGGAACCACGGCTGTTCCGTGTCGGAAATGCGCCACGCCCACCACAAGGCCTTGTGTTGCGGGAGGGGCGGCGGCCTGGCCGAGGCCCGGCCCGAGCTGGCGGACGAATGGCTGCGCACCCGGCTGGACGAGGCCAAGGGCCGCGATCTGGCCGTGTATTGCGCCGGATGCCTGCAACGGCTGGCTCCGCATGCTCCCACGCGGCATGTGCTGGACATTCTGCTGGACGGCGCTCAAGCTGAGTCAGCCCGGCCCGTGGGCGTGCTTGAGGGCTATCTCAACCGGTTGCGCCTGAAGCGCTGCGCCGCCCGGAAGTACGCCTGATGCAAAATGCCGGTTGTTGCTCCCGAAAATATTCCCCACCACGCGCAAGTAAGGTACGATAGGGCCATGCATGAGCGATCCCGTTCCGAACCATTTCTTCCCGATATGCTGACCGGCGGGTTGGTGGCCGCGCCGCTGCTGCTGGCCTATGTGGTGCTGCCGTTGTTGGACATGGGTTCGACCCTGGGCTGGATTCCGTCCATGGAGTTGACCGCGTTTCAGGGCTGGCCGTGGTTGGCGCTCTCCGGCGGCGGATTGGTCGTGGCTTTGGCCACCGGAAAAACAGTGCCTGAGCGTGGGCGCTCCGTGCGGACTTTGCTGGCGCTGCTGGCTGGAGCGGCCTTGGCCCTGGGCGCGTTGTTTTTGATGATGCCCCGGGTTCAGGGACCGTTTTTCTCCAGGGAGCGGTTTTGGCTCACGCTGCTGCCCCAACTGGCGCCGCTGGCGTATCTGTTTTTGGCCGGGTTGTGGCTGCACACCTTTGGAGCGCCCGGCCGACGCTGGTTCCATACCCTGGGGGCGGTGCTCGGCGCTCTTGTCCTGGCAGAAACAGTGCGCAGCGGCATGGCTCCGGGATTGTCCCTTTCCAGTGGCGTCTTGCTGGACCCGGAAGGCCGCGCGGTGCGGGCTTTTTTGCTTGCCGTGGCGTTGCTGGTCCCGCTGGATGCGCAAAGCCGGGTTCGAACCAACCCGGATGCGCGGGAACTGCTGATTGTTGCCGGCCTGCTGGCCTGCCATGTGGCCTCGGCCCTGGTCGTGGCCGGTGCCGCGTACCTGTTGCTCGGCCGTCGAAATCTGGGGGCGCGGCTCGGCGTGGCCCTGGCCTGCGTCATGGTCGTGGTCTTGCCGTTGCAGAGCGGATCAGTAAACGCGCTCGGCGAACGCGTGCAAATGTACATGACCTGGCTCGCCGGGGTGGAGGCGTTTTCTTCGGATCCATCGGCCCTGCTCACCGGTTTTGGCCCGGGACCACTGGATTTGCAGCTGCCTGAGTCCACGGCCGTGCTCCTGGGCATGCCGGACATGCGCTTTACCCTGCCGCCGCAGGCCATCCCTTCCTTTTGGATGCGGATGACCCTGGTTTGGGGGGCGCTGCCGGGACTGCTTTTGTTGCTCACCGGGGTGGGGCTGACCGCGCTGGCTTCGGGCCGCGCCGTGGCCGCGCTCATGACCCTGGCCATGGGCATGGGGTTGGTTTCTCCATTGCTGTATAGTGGCTCCGTGGCCATGGTGCTTTGTCTTGCCGCAGGGCATGCATGGCGAGCCGCCCGCGACGCAACATCCGACCAAAACGCCGACCAAAACGCCGAGCATCAGGGCGACGAATCGGGAAAGACCGTGGAGTCCCCGGCACAATCGCCCTTGCCGGACGAAACAGAATCAAATCAATCCACGCAATAGCCGCGTGTTGGGATTTTTCGACGCTGCAAGCCCCGACAGGCGCGCCAGCGAACGGTTTTCCGGCTTGCCAAGCCGCGCCCCGCATCGTACTACCGCTGCATGTCCGAAACCTATCCTCTGTTGATCACCTGCCCCAAGGGGCTGTCTCCCTGGCTGGCCAAGGAAATTCAGGAACTGGGCCTGCCCGTGGAACGGGAACTTCCCCTGGGTGTACAGACCCGGGGTAGCCTGCGCGAGGCCATGCGCCTGAATCTCCACTTGCGAATCGGGCATCGCGTGCTCCTGGAACTGAAATATTTCAACGCGCCCAACGCGGCCATGCTTCATGCCAGGGCCGTGAAAATTCCCTGGGAGGAGTGGATTCCTTCGGATGGGTACGTGACGGTGCATGCCAGCGTAAGCGCCAGAGGACGTGAGCATTCCGGCCACGCCGCCCTCAAGGTCAAGGACGCGGTGGTGGATCGCATCCGCAAACGCACGGGCCGTCGGCCCGATGCCGGACCCGAACAACGCGGGGCCGCCGTGTTTCTCCACTGGCAGGGCGACCGGGCCACCGTGTATCTCGATACCTCGGGCGAACCGCTCTCCAAACGGGGCTACCGCCTACAACCGCACAAGGCGCCGCTCCAGGAAACCCTGGCCGCCGCCATTGTCGTGGCTTCCGGATATCGGGACGGGCATTTCGTGAATCCCATGTGCGGCAGCGGTTCCCTGGCCTGCGAAGCCGCACTTCTGGCCTGCAACGTCGCCCCTGGATTGTTGCGGGAGCGCTTCGCCTTCATGGGATTGCTCGGGTACGATGCCTGCTTGTTCAACCGATTGCGTGAGCAGGCCGAAGCAGCCCGGCGCCACGCCCCCAAGGGCCGCATCGTGGTGACGGATCATGATCCCGCAGCTGTGGAAGCGGCCCGGGCCAACGCACAGCGGGCCGGAATGGAAAAATATATGGAATTCGCGGTCTGCGATTTTCAGGAAACCACGGTCCCCTCTGTTTCGTCCGAACTCCCCGGCACCATCTTGCTCAACCCGGAATACGGCATGCGCCTGGGCGAGGAAGAAGCCCTGGCCGAGACCTACGCCGCCATTGGGGATTTTTTCAAGCAGCATTGCCCCGGATACACGGGCGGCGTGTTCACGGGCAATCCCGTATTGAGCAAGCGCGTGGGGCTGAAGACCCGCCGCCGCATCCCGTTTTTCAATGCCAAGATCGAATGCCGTCTCCTGCTGTACGAACTGTATTCCGGGAGCCGCAAAGGGAGCTGACATGGCCTTTTGGTCCGCCATCGCCCGTTATGTTGCCGTGGAAAAACTCAAGACCATGGGGCAGGAAACCCTGCGTCATGGTCAGCAGGTCTTTGCCCGGGAACTGGCCCAGGGAAAGGATCAAAAACAGGCCGCGAAAATCGCGGCCAAGGCCATGGCCGAACATGCGGCCGGCCGTACCAGGCATCTGAGCCGCTGGGCCGGTCGTGCCGGAGAACTTGCCCGCTCCAAGGCCGGGGACATGGCCCGCACCGTGCGCGCCCGTCTGCGTCGAAAATAACACGTCCCCACCCCGGCCCTGCCGCGCTTCACTTGACATCCCCCATACGAAGCGACATCAAAATGTAATGCGCCCCGCCGTACGGAATGGCGCGTCCACAACCCCGGGGGGAATCATGAGCCGTAAGGTCAAGTCCGTTCGTGTGCCTAAAGAACTCGAAACCATCGATCTGTCGGGCGTCATTCGGGAATGCGAAGCCTATCTGCGTGACCTGGAATCCGCGACATTGCTCAAGGCCCAGGGAAACCGCGACGCCGCCGAAGCCCTGATCAAAACCCGGGAACGCGACCTGGGAAAACGCATCGGCATGATGGTCTACAAAGCCCGCGTGGAATACGGCCGCAGCCGTGGAGAAAAAGAGTGAAAGCAAAAGCCGCATCCCAATCCGCCGTGATCATGAGCCACATCGCCCTGCCCGAGGACGCCAACCCGTCCGGGAATCTTCACGGCGGCGTGATCCTCAAGCATGTGGATACCGCCGGGGGCGTCGTGGCCATGCGCCACGCCCGCGCCAACGTGGTCACCGCCTCGTTTGAACGCATGGATTTTCTCCTGCCCGCCTATGTGGGCGAATTGCTGACCATCAAGGCCAGCCTCAACTATGTTGGACACACCAGCATGGAAGTGGGCGTGCGTGTGGAAGCTGAAAATCCCATTACCGGGGAAGTGCGGCACACCAATTCCGCTTACGTCACCTACGTGGCCCTGGATGAAAACGGCAAACCCCGGTCCGTGCCGCCCCTGGATCTGGACTCCGATACGGCCCGCCGACGGTGGACCGAAGCCGAAAACCGACGCAAAATGCGGGAAGATATTCTCGCGGCGGAAAGCCGCTAAAAAAGGAAAAGCATGCCTTTGGCAACCAGGAGGCCCGCAGCCCCTGGACTCCTGTTTCCCGGTCTCGTGCTGCGCACGGCCGGGGGCCGATAAAAGTCTTTGGAAAGGGGGTCCGGGGGAAGAACCTTTCTTCAGAAAGGTTTTCCCCTGGTGCTTTTTCCTCCATCAATTCCGCCGAAAGAGGAGCGTATGTCTCTGGTACCCGCCTTATATATTGTGGCCACCCCGTTGGGAAACACGGGTGATCTGTCGCCGCGTGCGGCCGGTGTGTTGACGGACGCGGATCTGGTTTTGGCCGAGGACACCCGGCGAACCGGGGCGCTGTTTGTTCGTTTGGGCATTGCCCGGCGTGACGGTTTGGGGTTTACGAGCTTTCACGAGCACAACGAGGAGCGTCGCACGCCTGCGGTGGTGGAGCGATTGCAGGCCGGGGAGAGTGTGGCGCTGGTTTCGGACGCGGGCACTCCGTTGTTGTCGGATCCGGGGTATCGTTTGGTGCGGGCCTGCCGCGAGGCCGGGGTACCCGTGCATCCCGTACCCGGACCGAGCGCGCCGCTGGCCGCGTTGTCCGCGTGTGGATTGCCGCCGTATCCGTTCACGTTTTTGGGGTTTCCGCCGCGCAAGTCGGGCCAGGCCGAAACATTTTTTTCCGCGCACCGGGACACGGGCGCCACGCTGGTCTTTTTTGAACGCAAATCGCGTTTGCTGGAGAGCTTGCAGGCGGCGCACGCGGCCTTGGGTGACCGGGAATTTTGTATTGCCCGGGAGCTGACCAAGGATTTTGAGGAATTCGTGTTCGGGCGATTGGGTGATCTGTCTTTGCTGGAGGTGGAGCTTCGGGGGGAGTTCACGGTGGTGGTGGCCCCGCCCGACGCGCAGGGCCGCACGGCCGAGTCCGAGGTTTTGCGGATATTGGATGAGGAACAGGCGCTGGGTGGCAAACCCAAGGACGTGGCGCGGCGTGTTGCCGGGCGTGTCACTGGCTGGACACCCAAGCAGGTCTATGCCATGCAGACCGCCTCGTGAACAGCGCATTTTCAAGGAGAGGCGGCATGTGTGAATCGGTGCGGCATGGTGGGGATGTGCCGCTGGATCTTGAAGAGCTGGTGGCCCGGGCGTGCTCGGGTGAGCCGCTGGATGCGGATTGGTTGCGCGCAGTGGCGGCCTGGCCCGGGGAGCGGGTCGGGGAACTGGCCCGTGCCGCGGAACAGGTGCGCGCCTATTGGTTTGGATCGTCAGTGGGGTTTTGCGGCATCGTCAATGCGCGGTCCGGGGCATGCTCCGAAGACTGCGCGTTTTGCGCCCAATCCGCGCACCATCATGGTGATGCGCCGCAGCATGGTTTTCTCCCGTTGCAGGCCATCCGTGAGGCGGCGGAAAGGCTCCGGCAGGCCGGTGCCACGCGGTTTTCCCTGGTGACCAGCGGCAAACGACTTTCAGATGAAGATTTTGCGCGACTGCTGGACGCGGTGCACGTGGTTTCGGCGTTGGGCCTGCGTGCGGACTGTTCGCCCGGGATACTGGACCGAGCGCGACTCATGGCCTTTCGGGATGCCGGGGGCGGAGCGTACCATCACAATCTGGAAACCGGCCGCAGCTTTTTCCCGCGCATTTGCAGCACGCATGCGTATGCCGAGGATGTCCGGGCCGTGCGCGAGGCCGTGGAACTGGGACTGGAGGTCTGTTCGGGCGGGATTTTTGGTCTGGGCGAATCCTGGGAGGATCGCCTGGAGCTGGCTTTGGAGTTGCGGGAGCTGGGCGTCTGTTCGGTGCCGATCAATTTTTTGCATCCCGTGGCGGGAACGCCTCTGGAGGACCGGCCCGTGCTGACGAAAGGCGAGGCCGTGAAGATCGTGGCCTTGTTCCGTTTCGCCCTTCCGGACCGGCATGTACGGCTCTGCGGAGGGCGGCACGACGTGCTGGGTCCGCAGGATCGCGGCTTGGCGTTCAAATGCGGAGCGAGCGGGGTGATGATAGGGGATTATCTGACGTTGCAGGGGCGTGATGCGGAAACGGACGCGGCGTTGGCTCGTCGGGCCGGACGGGTTCCGGACGTTGCCGGGCCGCATGTCAACGGCGCAATGCGAACCATGGAGGAATTATGAGCCGGATGGCTTTGGGGGATTTGCACAAATTGGTCTGGACCGCATTGTTGGCGGCCATGATTGCGGCGGGCGCCTATCTGATCGTACCCATCGGCCCGGTGCCGGTATCCATGCAGGTGTTGTTCATTACCCTGGCCGGTCTGGTGCTCGGGCCGAGACGCGGCATGGCGTGTTTTCTGCTGTATCTGGCCGTGGGTGCGGCGGGTCTGCCGGTGTTTGCGGGCGGGGCTTCGGGCGTGGGCGTGCTCATGGGACCGACGGCCGGATATCTGTACGGCTTTGTGGTCATGATCGGCATCGTTGGTCTGGCCACGGGCGGCCGGAGCCGGATGGTCTCATTTGTTCGCGGCTTTTTGTTCGGGGTGTTGGGGCTTGGCGCGGCCTACCTGGGCGGTGTGGGCTGGCTGATGTATTCGTTGGAAATGTCCCTGCACAAAGCCATGGCCGTGGGGTTTTATCCCTTTATTCTCTGGGATCTGCTCAAGATCGTGTTTGCAACGGCTTGCTATCGGATTCTTGTTCGGTATAGCATCCTGCGCTAGCAGGCTGGTTCACAGCCGGGCGGTGATGGTTTTGCGGCCGGGGAGCCGGAAAGCCGCACGCATGGCCGGTGCCGGTTGCCGTGTGGACGCCGGGGGCGGCCTGCGTGCCGAGGGAATCGTAACCTTCGGCTGACCACCTTCACAGGGAGGCTGTTTGGCGGATCGGAATCGTTCCGGCCAGGGCCGGGAACTGATCAAGTGCTACTTGCGCTGTTATTTCGCGGGAGCGTGCTTCAACGCCCGGGGATACTACAGTGTGGGGCTTGCGTACGCCATGGACCCCGGGCTGGCCGTGATCCATCGCGACCCGGATGCCCTGCGCGAGGCGCGCCAACGCTACGTGGGCCATTTCAACACGCATCTTTTCTGGCTGCCCTGCCTTGTGGCCATTTTCCTTTCTGCAGAACGCCATGTGGCCTCCGGACACATGCCTGCCCGGATGATCGAGCGGCTCAAGGACACGGCCGCGTATACGCTTTCCGGAATCGGGGATTCTGTCTTTGCGGGCAGTCTCTTGATTTTCTGGGCTTTGTCATCTATCTGCCTCCTGCTTGCCGGTCATTTCCTTTTGCCCTTGCTGTTGGGGATCGGCTTTTTTCTGGGCCTGCAATGTTTTCGAATTTATACGTTTTGGGCCGGGCATCGACTGGGATTGGCTTTTTTGGAGCGACTGCGCCGATGGGATCTGATCAACTGGGGGCAGCGCATCAAGCTCCTGAACGGCGGGTTGTTGCTCGGCATCTGGATTCTGGCCTGGCCTCGGCCCATGCTTTGGACGGCCTGGACCGGCGTTGCCCTGAGCATGGCACTGTTTGCCCGGGGACTGCATTACCGAAATATACCGAGGGAAATCGTCCTGGTAGCGTTCCTGGCGGCCATGTGGGGATTGCCATGGATCGTGAACAGCGTGCGGCAATTGTTTTAGACCCGGTCGCATCGCCTGTGATTTGGCAGGGGAGCGTGGCTGACGAAGGGGTCGATATCTGGTAGGAGTCGTGCGTTGGGCACGAGCAAAGGGGAAGGGATCATGGAACAGACCGCAAGTGTCTCGAACGAAGGCGGACCTGCCGACGGGGTCGTTACCCGGCCGGTGGTGGTGGCCAATCAGTTGGGGCTGCACGCCCGGCCCGCCGGTGTCCTTGCGCAGGAGGCCCAGAAGTTCGTAAGCGAAATATATTTTGAGGTGGACGGACAGCGAGTGGATGCCAAGAGCATTCTGGACGTGTTGACCCTGGCCGCGGCCCAGGGAACCCGTCTGCATCTGCATGCCGTTGGTGATGATGCCGAGGCCGCCCTGGACCGTATTGAAACGTTGTTCAAGGAGCGCTTCGGCGAAGGGAAATAGTGGCCGACAAGATCATTACCGGGATTCCGGTCTCTTCGGGCATAGCTATCGGCAAGGCGGTTTTCGTGAACCGCAGCCATCGGTCCCTGCTGCCCCGACACACCGTGCCCGGCCATCTGCTTGAGGCGGAAAAAAGCCGGCTGGAAAACGCGTTCCTCATGACCGGACAGGAAATGGAGAGCGTTCGGGACAAAGTTCCCGGCGAGCTGGAACAGCACCGCCTTATTCTCGACTCCCATCTGATGATGCTCCGCGACCCCAAACTCATGGGCCGCGCCAAGGAGCACATCGAAATCCTGCACGTGAACGCGGAATGGGCGCTGGAAAAGGCTGTATCCGAGCTGGCCCAGGCGTTTCTCGGCTTTGACGACGCCTATCTCAAGGAGCGCTTTCAGGACGTGCGCCAGGTGGCGGATCGGGTCCAGGGTCACATGCTCGGGACGGACCAGGAAATTTCCGCCATTGGGGGGCGGGCCATCATCATGGCCCATGACCTCACGCCGGCCGATACCGTGGAGTTGGACGTTTCCCGCATTCTGGCCTTTGCCACCACCCGGGGCGGCAAGACCTCGCACACCGGGATCATGGCACGGACCCTGGGCATTCCCGCACTGGTGGGCGTGCAGGAGCTGGAAAATTTCGTGGCCGACGGGGACATGGTGGTCATTGACGGGCTTAAGGGCCGGGTTGTGGTCAACCCGGACGAGGAAGAGCTGTTCGAATATAATGACCTGGCCACCCGGTTCGAGACCTACCAGAAAAAGATCATCCGCCGCTGCCTGCTGCCCGCTGAAACCAGCGACGGGTTCCGTGTCAAGGTGCTGGCCAATATCGAACTCATCGAAGAGGTCACCTCGGTCATCGACCACGGGGGCGAGGGCATCGGCCTGTATCGCACCGAATATTCCTACCTCAACCGCACGACCCTGCCCACGGAAGAAGAACTCACCGAAAAATATATTGATCTTGCGAGCATCATGTCGCCGCGCAAGGTGGTGTTCCGCTCGCTGGACCTGGGGTCGGACAAGATTATTTCCGAATTCGGCCAGCTGGACGAGGCCAACCCGGCCATGGGCCTGCGCGCCATCCGCTTCTGCCTGCGGCATCCCGAGCTGTTCAAGACCCAGTTGCGGGCCATCCTGCGGGCCAGCGTGTACGGCAACGTGGCCATGATGTTCCCCATGATTTCCGGCCTGCGCGAACTGCGCCGGGCCAAGGCGCGCCTCAAGGAAGCCCAGCTGGACCTCGCCAGGGAGGGCGTACCCTACAACCCGGATATGCCCGTGGGCATCATGATCGAGGTGCCAAGCGCCGTGATGATTGCGGAACTGCTGGCCCGGGAAGTGGACTTCTTCTCCATCGGCACCAACGATCTGATCCAGTACAGCCTGGGTATCGACCGCACCAATCCCAACGTGTCCTACCTTTACCAACCGCTGCATCCGGCGGTGCTGCGGTCCATCAAGCAGGTGGTGGACGCGGCGCACCAGGTGGGCATTGAGGTGAGCCTCTGCGGGGAGGTGGCCTCGGATCCTTTCTGCGTCCCCATCCTCATGGGTATGCAGATCGACTGCATTTCCCTTTCCCCCCAGGCCATTCCGGGCATCAAGCGGATCATCCGCCAGACGCGCATGGACGAATGCCGCAACCTGCTGCGCGATGTGATCAGCCAGCAGACTGTCGGCAAAATTAACCGCATGGTAAAAGATTCCATTTTTAAGAAATATCCCGAAGAGTTGACGTTCTTCGCCTCCCTGCTGGACAGTGAAGAGCTTCCCGGCTAGCGTGCAAATCCCATGGGCAAGAAAAAAAAGACATCCGCACCCGGCGGCCGCAAGACCATCGGCGTGAACAAGCAGGCCCGGCGCCTGTATGAGTTTATGGAAACCCTGGAAGCCGGGCTTTCCCTGGTGGGCACGGAAGTGAAGTCCCTGCGCGAGGGACGTGTGTCCTTCAAGGACGGCTACGTGCGACTCAAGGACGGTGAGGCCTGGCTCGTGGGGGTGCATATCGCGCCCTGGGACCATACCGGCGCGTTTGATCAGCATGATCCCGAGCGGCCGCGCAAATTGCTGCTGCACAAATACGAAATCCAGCGTCTTCAGGCCCGGGTGGATCAAAAGGGTCTCACTGTGGTGCCTGTGGCCCTGTATTTCAAGCAGGGCCGCGTCAAACTGGAAATCGCCCTGGGCCGGGGCAAAAACGTGCACGACCGCCGTCAGGACATCAAGGATCGGGACATGGCCAGGGACACGGCCCGGCAATTGGCCGCGTACAAGTAGGCCGGAGGCGGACGGGGATTCTTCCCCGGTGCGCACCGGACCAATCCACCGCCCGGAAATACTGTGCCGGGGCGATCGCACAGGCGGGGTCGCGGGGTCCGGTCTGGGCTGTTGCCGCAGGCTTGCGGACCGTTGTTTTCGTTTCGACCGGATGATTCGCCGGATTTGCCCCAAGCATCGCGCCCGTTGCCCAAGCACAACACAGGAGCGGGCCGACACCAGGCAGGCCAACGCCGAGGACAGCCGCCATGCAGACTCTTTTTCCCAGCCTCACCGCGTCCGGAAGGCGGTTTTTACGCGGATTGTTTCCCGGAGACGGCGCGTTGTTCGCTCCGGAAGAACTGGTGGGGTTCAGCGGGGATGCCGGACAGGAGCAGGCCTTGCCCGGAGCCGTGGTGCGTCCGGAGCAGGAGGAGCAGATTCAGGACTTGCTGCGCTGGGCGCATTTGGAGCGGATTCCCGTCTATGCCCGCGCCCGGGCCACCAACAAGGTGGGCCAGACCGTTCCGGTTCGGGGCGGGGTAGTGGTTTCGTTCCTGCGCATGGACCGCGTTCTGGACGTGGATGAGCAGGATTTTGTGGCCGTGGTCCAGCCGGGCGTGGTTACCGGGGCGTTTCAGCGCGGGCTGGAGGCCCGGGGGCTGTTTTATCCGCCGGATCCCGCTTCCGTGAATATTTCCACCCTGGGCGGCAACGTGGCCACCTGCGCCGGAGGCATGCGCGCCCTGAAATACGGCGTGACCCGGGACCATGTCCTGGGCATGCGGGCGGTGTTGCCCGGGGGCGAGGTGCTTGCCCTGGGTTCGCGTTGTCATAAGGATGTGGCCGGATTGGACCTGACCCGGTTGCTGGCCGGTTCTGCCGGAACCCTGGCCCTGTTTTCCGAACTGACCCTCAAACTCCTGCCCAAGCCCGAGGCTTCGGTTTCCGTGTTGGCGGGATTTCGTGATTTTTCCGAGGCGCTCCAGGCTGCGGCCCAGGTGTTTCGCGCCGGACTCTTGCCGTCCGCGTTGGAGTTTATGGACCGCGTGACCCTGGAGGCTTTGGCCGTGGAATATGCCGAGAAGCCAGGGGATCACGACTGGTTGAACAGGGCCGGTGCTGCGTTGCTGTTTCGCCTGGACGGGTCGGGCGTGGCCGTGGAAACGGAAGGCCGCACCCTGGAAACGGCCCTGCGCGGTTCTGCGGGGCAGGGACCGCTTTTTCTGGAGCGGGCGTCCGGTGTGGACGAGGAAGGTCTGTGGGAGGTGCGCCGCTCCATCAGCCCGAGCCTGTTTCATCTGGCGCCGGACAAGAGCGGGGAAGACGTGGCCGTCCCCCGGGGGCGCGTGCTCGAAGCCGTGCAGGGGCTGCATGCCATTGGGGAACGCCTGGGCCTGCGTACCGCCTGCTTTGGCCATCTCGGGGACGGCAATCTGCACGCCAATATCTTATACGACCGTTCCAAGGGGCAGGCTGAAGCCGCGCAACAGGCCAAGTCCGCGTTGTTCGATCTGGTGCTTTCCCTGGGCGGCACCCTCACGGGCGAGCACGGTATCGGCCTGTCCAAACGGGCATGGATGTCCCGTCAGCTCGGGCCAGCGGAACAGGACGTGATGCGCCGCATGAAGGATGTTTTTGATCCGCACGGGATCATGAATCCGGGCAAGGAATGGGAATGAGCCGGCACAAGGAGGAACGCGGACCAGAGTGCATCCTTTGCGGCAAATGTCTTTCGGTTTGCCCGTTGGTGGCAGCCACGGGCCGCGAGGAGCTGGCTCCGCGCTCCAAAGCACTGTTGGCAAGCATGCTCCGGCAGCGACCCGATGCGTTGAACGGCGTGGCTGCGGCGCGGCTGGCCTCGCTTTGTCTGGGCTGCGAGCGGTGTGCTGAAGTCTGCGCCCAGGGACTGCGTCCGGCCGAGACCGTGGCCCGGCTACGCGCCGAGCATCCGGGCTGGCGGGAATGGCTCTGGAAACAATGGATTCAGCGTGCGGAAACGCTCTGGCCCCTGGCCCGGCGCACTGCCGGAAGTCTGGACCGTTCGCCCCTGCGCCTCCTGGCCCAAAAGCCCGAACCGGGGCGGCTCGGATTGATGGTAAAATCCCTTTGTGGTCTGGACCGATCGCCCATGCGTGCCTATTTGTCCTTGCGGGACGTTCCGGAACCGCAGGACGTCATGGTCCGGTCCGGGCTGGACATGGCCGTGCCGGAAGGCGGGCCTACCGCGGTTGCCGCGGATGCGTTGACCAGCGGGGTGCTGCTGTTTTCCGGGTGCGCCGGCCGGCACCTGCGGCCCGAGTGGGACGACACGGCCCGGGCGCTTCTGGCGGCCATGGGCCTGCAACGGATCCATGCGGACTTTGCCTGTTGCGGCTCCACGCTCGGCACGGCGGGGTTGTTTGCCGAGCAGCGCGCCGCCAGGGAACGCAACCTGGAAATCTGGCGGGCCGGTGGGCGCGGCTTGGTGCTCACCTATTGCGCGTCCTGTCTGCATGGCCTGCGTGCCTATGCGGATGAGCCGGAGTTGTTTCATGGTCCGGCCGAAGTTGCGCTGTGGCGCAGGCGGGTGGCGCCCCTGTCCCGGCTTTTGAAATCGGTTCGCTTTATGGTATCGGATGACGCACCCCAAAGTGTGGGATACCACCGTCCCTGTCATACGCGGGGAACGGATCATGACGCGGCGTTGTTGCGCGCCGTGCTGGGCGGGCGGTTCCGGGCGTTGCCGGACCGCTGTTGCGGGTTCGGCGGACCCCTGCGGCTGGCCGATCCCGAGTCGGCTGACAAGGTCGCCCGGCAACGCGTTCTGGATCTGGACGGTTTGCCCCAGGTGCTTACGGGGTGTACGGCCTGCGCGCTGCAACTGGCGGCCTCGGCCCCCAAAACGACCATTACGGGCCATTGGCTCGATAGTATTTCCCAGCCACTTCCCTAAGGGACAAATTGGAGAAACGCATGTTCAAGAAAATTTTCGGCTCCAAAAACGACCGCTACCTTAAAAAATGCCGCCCCATGGTCAAGCGCATCAACGACCTGGAAGAGCGGATGCAGGCGCTTTCCGACGACGCCATGCGCGCGCAGGTGGCTTCCTGGCGCGAGGAAGTGCAAAACGGTCGCAGCCTGGACGATCTTTTACCCGAATGCTTTGCCCTGGTGCGGGAGGCGGGTGTCCGCTCCCTGGAAATGCGGCACTTTGACGTGCAGCTCATTGGCGGCATGGCCCTGCACGAAGGCAACATCGCGGAGATGCGTACCGGTGAGGGCAAGACCCTGGTGGCCACGCTGCCCGTGGTGCTCAACGCCCTGTCCGGCAAGGGCGTGCACGTGGTCACGGTGAACGACTATCTGGCCAGCCGCGATGCGGAGTGGATGGGGCAGTTGTACAATTTCCTGGGCCTGAGCGTGGGCGTCATCGTGCACGGCCTCACGGACGAGGAACGCCAGCAGGCCTACGGCGCGGACATTACCTACGGCACCAACAACGAATTCGGGTTCGACTACCTGCGCGACAACATGAAGTTCTACAAAGAGCAGCTCGTGCAGCGCGAACTCAACTTCGCCATCGTTGACGAGGTGGACTCCATCCTCATTGACGAAGCCCGGACCCCGTTGATCATTTCCGGCGCGGTGCAGCAGTCCACCCGGCTCTATGGCCAGATCGACCAGATCATTCCCCGGCTCAAGCGCTGGAACAAGACCGACGAGGAAATCGCCATGGAAAAGGACGGGCAAAAGCCCGAGCCTCGCGGCGATTTCGAGATCGACGAAAAGGGCCGCACCGTGACCCTCACGGACCCGGGCGTGGAAAAGGTGGAAGAGCTGCTCGGCATCGACAACCTTTTTGATCCCCAGAATATCACGGCCCAGCACCATGTGCTCCAGGCGCTCAAGGCCCATCACATTTTCAAGCGCGACGTGGATTATGTGGTCAATGAAGGGCAGGTGGTCATCGTTGATGAGTTCACGGGCCGCCTCATGCCGGGCCGCCGGTTTTCCGATGGATTGCACCAGGCGTTGGAAGCCAAGGAGCATGTCAAGGTGGAAAGCGAGAACCAGACCCTCGCCTCCATTACCTTCCAGAACTATTTCCGTATGTATGACAAGCTGTCGGGCATGACCGGCACCGCGGACACCGAGTCCGTGGAATTCAACGAAATCTACGAACTGAACGTGGTGGTCATCCCCACGCATCGGGACATGGTCCGCAAGGACCACCCGGACCTGATCTTCCGTACGCAGGAAGAAAAGTACGACGCCATTGTGGAAGAGATTGCGGAAAAGCATCAGAAGGGACAGCCTTGCCTTGTGGGTACGGTCTCCATTGAAAAATCCGAACTGCTCTCAAAGCTGTTGAAAAAACGCCGCGTCCCGCATGACGTGCTCAACGCCAAACAACACGATAAAGAAGCCGAGATCGTGGCCGAGGCCGGTTTTGCCGGGCATGTGACCATCGCCACCAACATGGCCGGGCGTGGTACGGACATCAAGTTGGGTGAAGGCGTCAAGGAATTGGGCGGCCTGCATATCATCGGCACGGAGCGCCACGAGTCCCGCCGCATCGATAACCAGTTGCGCGGCCGTTCCGGCCGACAGGGCGACCCCGGCTCCTCCCGCTTCTACCTGGCCATGGACGACGATCTCATGCGTCTGTTCGGGTCCGACCGCATTTCCGGCATCATGGAACGCATCGGCATGCCCGAAGGCGAGCCAATCGAAAATAAAATGGTTTCCAAGGCCATTGAAAATTCCCAGCGCCGCGTGGAAAACCACAACTTTGAAATCCGCAAGCAGTTGCTGGACTTTGACAACGTCATGAACCAGCAGCGCGAGGTCATCTATTCCCAGCGCCGGGAGATCATGACCGCCGAGACCATGGACGAGATCGTGGCCGACTTCTGCGCCGAACTCCTGGACGACATCTACGCCGGACTGGAGGAAGGCAAGAAGCGCGGCGATGACGAAGCCGAGACCGAAGCCCGCAAGCGCATGGAAGAAGTGTTCAACTTCGACCGCTTCGAATCCTTCCAGAACGAGTTGCCCGACCGCGAAACAGCGGATCGATGGGTCAAGCAGGTCTTTGAAACCCTGGAGGGTATGGCAAAGCAGGCCTACCAGGAAATCATGCGCTATTTCGTGCTGGAGGCGCTGGACCGCAATTGGAAGGAACACCTTCTGAACATGGACCACCTGCGCGACGGCATCGGTCTGCGCGGCTACGGGCAGAAGGATCCCAAGCAGGAATACAAGCGCGAGGGATTCGCCCTGTTCCAGGAAATGCTGTTTGTATTGCGCGAGAATGCCATCCGCTCCCTGACCCATGTGCGCATCCGCGACGAAGTGAGCGAAGAGGAATTCCAGCACGAGGACCGGGAAAAGCTCAACTACGTCGGAGCCGGGGATCAGGCGCCCGAGAAAAAGGGCAAGCAGCCCGTGGTCAAGGAAGCCAAGGTGGGCCGTAATGATCCCTGCCCCTGCGGTTCCGGGAAGAAATACAAGAAGTGCTGCGGGAAATAGGGATTCCAGGCGGACTCCCGCCGGATAGCCGTGGCGTTTTGCGGACCTGCGTCCCTGGATAACGCCCACAGCATGCTGGGGAGTAGGGAACCCATGGTCCCTGTCGTGTCCCCCCTCGGATTCGGAAATTGGGATTATTCGTGGCCAGCGGTGGGGATTCCTAAGAAAAAAGGATGAAAACTGGCTCGTCTTCCTATTAACATTGTTTATGAATTGACCGCAAAAGTATTGAAGGGGTACCCAGGAAAAAAATTCCAGGAGTACCCATAATGAAGAAGATTCTTGTTCTAACGATGATGCTGATTTTGGCCATGTCCTCCATGGCCGTAGCCTCCGGTCCGAATTACGTTGGTGTGCGCGGTGGGGGGATGCTCATGGATTACAGTGATATCCATGTCAGCGATACGGAACTCTACCACGATGAGGACGACGTCGTGTTTGGAGCCGGGCTGGTGCTGGGCCGGAGCCTGGAAGACGACCTTGGCGTGCCGTTGCGCGCGGAACTGGAGTACATGTACCGTAGCGATTTCGAGTACGGCTGGAGCGAAACCGGCGGTGGCGACAACGTGGACGTGGATGTTGAAAGCAACGTGCAGACCTTGTTTGCCAATATGTACTACGACATCGACACGGACACGGACTTTACCCCGTTTGTGGGCTTCGGACTCGGCTTGGCCCGGGTGGAAACGGAATGGTCCGGCAACGGCACCATCGGCGGTGCGGCCTTTAACGAGGGCGAAGAGGACACCGAGTACAACTTCGCCTGGAACCTCGGCCTGGGCTGCGCCTACGACTTCAACAAGAACTGGACCATGGAAGCGGGTTACCGCTATGTGGACTTCGGTCAGGGCAAGGTCAAGGTGCTGAACGGCTCCCACATTCGCGGCGACGGCACCTCCAACGAATTCCTGCTGGGCGTGCGCTATAATTTTTAGCGGCATTGCCTGAAACAATGATTGCCATGGGGCGGGGGAGTGATCCTCCGCCTCTCTTTTTGGGCGAACTACCGCGATTCGCTGTCAGGAACCCGGGAAGCGGTCCGGAAAAGCAACGGAAAAGCCTGTTGCCCGGAATCGTTATCTGGACCGCTCCCCCCCAAAAGTTCGCTTCACTGGAAATGGGTTTTGAAAACCGGTTCGGAAACGGGTAAGACCAAGTCCGCTTGTCCGCATTCTTTGCAAGGAGTCGATCATGCACGAGTTGCCCAAAGGATATACATATGCTGTGGCCGCTGCCGGATTTAAGAAAAAGGACCGCCTGGATCTGGGGTTGATCGTGAGCGGGCCGCCTGCGGTGTGCGCCGGTGTGTTCACGACCAATTTGTTTCAGGCCGCTCCGGTGCGCGTGTGTCGGAATGCTCTGGCTTCGTCCGCAACGGTCCGGGCCATTGTGGTCAATTCCGGCCAGGCCAATGCGTGTACCGGAGAGCAGGGCGTCCGCGACTGCGAGACCGTGCGCGGCATGGTGGGCGATTTGGCCGGTGTGCCGGCGCGGGATGTCTTGCCCGCGTCCACAGGCGTGATCGGCCCACGGCTTAAACTGGAGTTGTGGCGCGCGGCTTTGCCTGCGTTGCAGGAGTCATTGGGGCAGGCTGGTCCCGAGGACGTGGCCCAGGCCATGATGACCACGGATACCCGGCACAAGGTGGCTTCCAGGGTCGTGGAGCTTTCCGGGGGCCGGGTTCGGCTGCTGGGCATGGCCAAGGGGGCGGGCATGATTGGTCCAAACATGGCCACCATGCTGTCGTTTCTGGTTTGCGATGCCCAGGTGGATGCGGCCTGGTGGAGCGGGGTGCTTTCCCGCGAGGCGGATCGGTCCTTCAACCGGGTGATCGTGGACGGCGACACCAGCACCAATGACACGTCCCTGGCCCTGGCCAACGGCGCGTCCGGCGTGAACGCGGATTCGGCCGCGGACCGGGAGATTCTGGCCCAGGCCGTGCGCGACGTGCTGCATGCCCTGGCGTATGAACTGGTGCGAGACGCCGAGGGCGGCACCAAGGTGGCGCGCATTTGCGTGACCGGTGCGGCAAGCGATGCGGATGCCGAGCTGGTGGCCCGCGCCGTGGGTACGTCGCCCCTGGTCAAAACCGCGTTGTTCGGTCAGGATGCCAACTGGGGTCGCGTGGTCTGTGCGGCCGGGCGGAGCGGCGCCGTGTTCCCGCCGGAAAAATTGACCCTGCGGTTCGGCGACGTGCTTGTCTTTGCGCAGGGCCGACCCGAATCCGGGGATCTGGACGCGCTGCTCGAACCGGTCATGAAGGCCTCGGACATTCCCATTGCCATTGATCTTGGTGCGGGAACCGGATCGTTCGAGGTGTTGGCTTCGGACCTGACCCGTGAATATGTTTCCATCAATGCGGATTATCGCAGTTAGGCCGAACAGGGCCGTAAACCAGGCAACAAGGTGGCGTGGTCGCATGTCGGATGAACCGTTGAAGAATTTGAATGGTCGGGATCGGTTGACCCGTTTGGCCGATTTGGTTTTTGAAGCCGGAATGCTGCGTCGCACGCCCCGTAGCGGGTATCAGTTCCTTGGCACCGGGCAGGAAAACGTGGCCGAGCACAGCTTCCGCACGGCCATGATCGGCTGGATGCTGGCCATGCGTGCCGGGGCGGATGCCGGGCATGTGGCCGTGATGTGCCTGTTTCATGACCTGCATGAGGCCCGCACCGGGGACTTTAACTACGTGAATAAGCTCTACAACGGAACGGACGCGGGCGAGGCTTTGGCCCATGCCCTGAGCGGCACCGGCCTGGAAGAGGATGTGTTGCCGCTATGGGAGGAGCTGGAGGCTGCCGATACGCTGGAATCGCGTCTGGCTCAGGATGCGGATCAGATAGACTTTATCGCCAATCTGAAGGAGCAACTGGATCTCGGCAACCGCTACGCCGGGGATTGGATTCCTCCGGCCCTGGAACGGCTGCGCACCGAGCAGGGACGGGAACTGGCTAAAACCATAGTGGAAACAGACCACAAGGAATGGTGGTTCTTAGGGCCGGATCGCCAATGGTGGGCCAAAAAGAACGGCAGACGCCGAACGGATTGATCCGCTGCTGGTTTTGCAGGCGACCCCCGGCATGGGGGAAACTCCCGATCCATGGTGATATCCCCGATATTTCAGCTGAACAGGGAATAAATCTTGCTGTTTGCCGTTTGGTCATGTAGAAATTCCATTGCTTGAGGAGTCGCCTTGCGCGGACTCCCCAACGCCGGGATCGCCGTGGACACGCGCCGGTCCGGCTTTTCTGTTGGCATGGAGGGAGGCAACATGGAAGGACGAGCCGCAGGCGAGGGTGCGGTCAACGCGCTCACGCCGTTGACGCTGTTGGGACGGCATTTCCTGAAGATTGTGGACGAGATGGGAGCCATGTTCCTGTTTTGTCTGCATGCCATGCGCCTGATTTTTTCCTCCCTGGGGCAATTCCCCAAGATCGTTCGCCAAGTCTACTTCATCGGCGTTAAATCCATTACCGTTATTGCCTTGATCGGCCTGTTCACGGGCATGGTCATGGGCATGCAGCTCTACTTCGCGCTGTCCCTGTTCGGGGCGGACGGATTTTTGGGAACAGGCGTGGCCCTCTCCATGGTTCGCGAGCTGGCCCCCGTGCTTACGGCCATCATGGTCACGGGCCGGGCCGGATCCGCCATGACCGCGGAAATCGGGGTCATGCGCATTTCCGAGCAGATCGACGCCCTGGAGATCATGGGCATCAATTCCATGAGCTACCTGGTCAGCCCCAAGATGGCGGCGTCCATCATCAGTTTTCCCATCCTGACCTGTTTTTTCAATCTCATCGCCCTGTTTGGTGGCTGGCTCACGGGCGTACTGCTCTTGGGTGCCAATGAGGGTGTCTATTTCTACCGCGTGCAGCAGTCGCTGGAGTGGAGCGACATTTCCGGCGGGTTCATCAAGGCGTTGGTGTTCGGAATCGTTGTTTGCACCGTGAG
>NZ_FUYC01000011.1 GCF_900167125.1 Paucidesulfovibrio gracilis DSM 16080 | reverse complement strand
CCGGGGAGTGGCAAGGCGGAGCAGCGCGGCGGCGTGTCGTTCTGTTGCCGCGATTTCCGGGATGGCTCCGCCCTCCCGAAACTCGCGGCAACGGTGCGTCCCAAAAGAAAAGAACGGCTTCGGCCGTTCTTTTCTTTTGGGAGAGGGGAAAGGGGGGGATGAAGCAAAACAATGTACGACGGCCGCGACAGGCCGCAGGCCTGGAGCCAGTGAAAGTCTTTGGAAAGGGGGTCTGGGGGAAGAACCTTTCTTCAGAAAGGTTTTCCCCCTGGTCGCCGAAGGCCCATGCCGTACACGTTAGCGTACGATGACTTCAACACGTCGATTGCGCGGTTCGGACACGCCGTCCGGAGTGGGGACGAGCGGGTTCTCTTCGCCGTGTGACGTGATTTCCATCAGTTTTTTATCTACGCCCATTTGTCGGAGTTGCGCGCTGATGGTTTGGGCGCGCATGCGTGAGAGCGTGAAATTCCATTTCCGGTTGCCTTCCCGGTCCGCATGTCCCACCACGGAGACATCCGTGGACTGCCGGTCTTTGATGGCTTGGAGCACTTTGGGCAGCAGTGGGCGGGAGTCGTCGCGCAGTTTGGTGGTTCCGCTGTGGAAGTAGAGCAGGAAGCGTTCCGGCGGTTCGGGCAGGGCTGTCAGTGTGTTGGAAAAGCGCTGTTGGATGCCGGTTTCGGAAAGGGCGTAGCTGCTGGTAGTCAGGGTGGAAACGTCCACGGCCATACCGGTTTTATCCAGGGTCAGGGGGTCGCCGCCTTTGGGGGTGACGACCACGGCGTTGGCTTGTCCTTCCGGCGCGGGCAGCAGCACCACGGTGGCGCGGCCGCAGGCGCTGATAAGGAGCAGCAGGCAGAACAGAGCCGGGAACGCAACGGAGCGGGTGATTTTGGATGTCCGCATTATTGCACCTCCACCACGAAGCGGGTGCCGCGAATGCCGATGGTGGCTTGCGGGGTTTCCACTTTGAAGGATTCCGGCCGGATTTTGCCCATTTGTCCGGTGATGAAGGCGGCGGACCCTTTGGTCACGCGGGTAATGAATTCCATGTTGCCGCCATGGGGGTCGAAAACGAATTGTTCCACGGCCACGCGGCTGTCCGGTCCCAGGGAGAGGGCGGTATCGTCGCGGAAGAGCATGCCCAGGCTGCCGTCCCCGGTGCGCAGCACGTCTTGCGGATAGACGTGATCCCCGGGCTTGGCGTCCAGGCGTTCATCACCGCGTTGTACATAGGCTTCGCCCTGTGCGGTTTTGATGGATCCGATGAAGTCTTCGGCCAATGCCGGAGAAACCAGGAGCAAGGCAAGAGTCATGGTCATAAGTGCGATGCGCATGGGCAAACTCCTTTGCAAAGTGTTGCGCTGTGGCCGATCGTTGTTTTTGAGGGAGGTAATGCGTCATCAAGCCCTTGAGCGTGGAGCTGAATGCCCGGCTGACGCACGTTGCCATAAAAAACTATTTGTCCCATAGCAATATGCGTTTTCCGCGTAAAGGATGCAACAGAATAAAGCAGAGGGAAACCGGATCGGCTGCGGCCTGGGCTGGATGCTGCTTGTGTTGGTCCGAAGCGATGTGATCGGGCGGGGTTGGCAACTGTTCCGCCCCGGGTGGCCGTAACTGTTTGTCTGGCCAGCAAGTCACGCAAAAAAGAGGTGATCCCTGAGGACCACCCCTTTTCGTTGTGCTGTTTGTTTGGGCAGATGTTTTTGTTCAGATATCCCAACTCATGCCCAGGGTCAGGGAGAGGTCCGGTTCGATGTAGTTGTCGCTTTCGATCCCTACTCCGAGCCGTGTGAAGGTTTCGAAGCCGAGGTAGGGACGCCACTTGGCGCCGATGCCGGTATCGCCCCAATCCTGGTCGATGGTTTCCCCGCCGTAATCGAAGGAGTACAATCCCGTGAATTCCCCGCTCATGGAAGCGCCTTCGCTTTCAAAGCGGTGGGACCATGCGGCCCATGTCCAGAGTTCCACGTTTCTGCTGTAGGCGTATTGCAATTCCAGGCCCAGGCGACTTTGGGTGACTTCATCCGTCTGGTCGTCGAACCGGGCCGGGAAGGGACCGCCGGATTCGGTGTATCCGTCGATATCGACCTTTTGCCATGTATATTGGGCAAAGGGAAGGATGGAAAAGCTCTCTGAAATGGGCTGCGCCCATCCAACGCGGCCGTACAGGGAATAGGCGTTGCCTTCGGTGTCGCCCTTGGACTGCGCCGAGGCGGTTCCGTTTGCGTAGCCGCGTTTGAGGGTCATCTCCATGGAGTGGTACGTGCCGCCGGCTTCGAGTCGGAGTCCGGCTGAATTCGGGGCGTATGTCACGAAGAGTCCCGGACCGAACATGCTGATGTCCTGGTTGCCGCCATGGGAGGTCTCCATGGAACGGTTGCCTGCAAAGATGCCGCCACCGATGCTGAAGCCGTTGGCGAAGTGGTGGGTTACGCCGAAGCCACCTTCGCCGCCGAGGTCGTCCCCGGCAAAGGAACTGTCGCTGATGGCCGTACCCACCACCCAGACCCTGGTCCGGCCGGGCATTTCATCACCGCTGGAAAGACCGGTGGTGGTATTGAACAGCGCCCCGTGGGAAGCATCCATCAAGGCGGTGCTGTTGCTTTTGGCAATGGAGGTTGCCGTCAGGCTGACCTGCCGCATGGGGAGGAGGGAACTGCTGAGGTCCACCGGGGAGGTGATGCCTTGTTCCCGCATGATGTAGATATGCTCGTTGTTCTCATTGTCCACCGCTGTGCCGATGATGGTTTGCCCATCCGCGCTGATGGCGTCCGCTGATGCAAGCGACTGCGTAATCTCTACACCATTCTCCCAAAGGATTTGCTCCAAGGGTATCATGTTGTTTTCTTCTTCGGACCAGCGGAAGGGAATGTAAAGCATCCCATGTTCGTCGTGGCGCCCTTCCCAGTTGCCGATAACGATAGAGCCATCCGCAGAAACATCCGTTGCTTCTGAGTAATGAGAATCAACTCCCTGTATTTCGAGGTTGTCGATATTATGCAGCGAGTTGTCTTTTGCGACCCATCGGAAGGCTCTGGTATCGCGATCAATGGTTTGGGCGCTGCCTACTATGGTATCGCCGTCCTCATCAACCGCGTTTGGATAGGATTCCCATCCGCCGTAAAATTCACCGAGTTGCTGCATGCCCCGGTCTTCGGTCCATCGAAAGGCGCAGTCATTGCCGAACTGGTCGTCGCCGCGCCCTACAATCACCTTCCCATCTCCACTCACGGCGGTTGCCCTGGAGTAGGACGATTTGGTTTCATGAAGCAGACCGAGTTCTTGCAAGTCGGAATCCTCGGTCCACCGCCAAGCCCTAGGGTTAAGGGTGATCCCTCTTGTGCCGACAACGACGCTCCCGTCGTCGGAGACTCCAGTTGCTTCGGAGCCATAGTTCTGGCCTTGGATCAGGCCTGTGTCCAGCACATCCTCGTCCCATGTACCGCCGTTTTTGGTCCAGCGTACTGCCTGCTTGTTCGGTCCCCCCCCGAGGGATCCCACGATGGCGGACCCATCGAAGTTGACAGCATGCCCATGCTTTGCTGGCTGCATCGGGGAATTTAAATCTTCTATGCCTTCGCTTTCGGACCATGTGAAGAGTATACCCATATCGCGGTGTCCTATGATGACTGTGCCGTCACCGCTAAGACCAGCTATCGTTGCATTCTCTACATCTGGATCATCAATCAAGTGCAACTCGTAAGCCATTGCCGTCTGAATAAACGCTGTTAACAAGCAAAAACAGAATGCCACGCCTAAGAACACTTTTGTGCTTCTTTGAAAAATTGTACGTGTCATCGGCACATCCTCACTTTTGTATTGCGGTGACTAATTTTTGCCTGTTTAAATTTTTTTTGCAATAAAAAAATGTGCAAATACGTATTTCTACAGAGTGCCACAGTGCTTAATATTGACTACTAAATCAAAAAAAATGATGCAGTACTGTATTACTGCATCAGATAGTGTTTAGTTTAATAGTAGATTAACAGTGTTCAGAACAGAATTGTTTTTTTCTTTTACATTGAAGACTTTTGATATGCTGGCAAATTCAGGAAGGTAGGCTGCGGAGTGCAACAAGTAGTTGAAGCTACTGCATCGCTTTTATGAGTGAATTTTGGAATTGTACGCATCAACGGCGCAGATCGCTACGAGCTGGCAATTTGTCCTGGTCGTCTTATTGCATTGTTTTGCGCCTTGCATGCGCACATTTTTGAACAGTATGTAGGGTTGTTTTGTTCATCGGTACGATAAGACCGCAATTCAAATTCTTACGCGAAAAAAGTTCCAATCCTTGGGTATTGGATTGTTTTTGCAGATGCAATGGGCGTTGTTCTATTGAGATATTGAATAGTAGCGATTTTCGACAGGTACTTCGCAAGGTGTAGAGTCTTCCATACGCGATTCAAGTATCTCTTCGTTGTCTCGATAGCGTCTTGCGCTCGCACATCGTCGAACAGACTGTGATGCTTCCGATTTTAACGATGCCTTAGTCGTGTCGTTTCCCACGTCAATAGGTCGTGCTTCAGCGCCCAGAGGAGCAGGGCTTGGGCGGTTTCTTCATTGGGGCAGACATCGGCCTCGAGCAGTTGCCGGGTCAGTTCGGCTGTGGTCGCTGGTTTGCGTGCCAGGAAGAGCAACCGGCGGATGGACTCTTCATGCGCCAGGGTATCCAGACCGGGGTAGACCAGGGGCGCGTCTTGCCGGCGGTAGATGGCGTTGCCGGTGCGCCCGATGGAAAAGGTGTCCTCGGGGTGGAGCTGTTGGGAAGCGTATCCGGCGAAAGCCAGGGCATAGGGCATTTGCGCGGGGTGGGGGGTGTTTCGGTGCGTTTCGGCCGGTTCCGCGGGCAGGGTCCAGAGTTCCTTCCAAAGATCCAGGTAGGCGCGGACGGTGTGGTCCCAGGTCAGGGAGCCGAGCACGCGTTCCCGGGCGCGGCGGCCCATGGCTCGGCGGAGTTCCGGCCGGGCATGCAGCCTGGTCAGGCTTTGCGCCAGCTCGGGAATGCTTACGGCGGTGCGCTGGGCCAGAAGCAGGTGGTACTGGTTGTCGAAGAGCAGTGGAGCCATCACGTCCAGTTCCGTGGTCCGTGCCGGTCCGAGCGTGGGCACGAGCAGGCCGGTTTGTTCGGGCAGCACGAGGTCGCGGTAGCCGTCGTAATCCGAGGCCACGGCGGGCAGTCCTGCGGCAGCCGCTTCCAGCACGGTGAGTCCGAAGGTTTCCTGGGGGTTGTCCGCAATGGAAACGAACACGTCTGCTGCTTGATAGAGCCGGGCCTTGCGCCGTTCCCCGGGGCGCGCTTCCACGCGCAGATCCAGTCCGATGTTGGCGGCCAGCTCACGAAGGGTTTGGGGATAGGGATCATCATCCTCCACCCAGCCCGCCAGGAGGAGCACGGCGTTATGCGGGCGCAGGCGTGTGTTTTCGGGCTGGGACGCGTCCTGAAACGCATGCTGGAAGGCGCGCAGCAGGGGGAGCAGGTCCATTTTGGAATGGTGGGAGATGCGTCCGAACACGAGATAGACCGTGGCTTGTTCCGGCAGTTGCAGGGTCTGGCGGCATTGGGCGCGCATTTGGTCCGCGGGTTCGGGAAAGGCGTCCGCGTCCACACCGAGCGGGATGCGCCGCAGGGTGGGCCGGGCCATGTGCGAACCCAGGCCGTACCCCTGGTGCAGATGCTCCAACAGGGTGCGCACCGCTTCCAGGCCGGGACGCGAGGTGGACACGATGGCGTCGCGGGGGCAGACCCCGGGCCAGAGATGCCGGAGAAAGGCCTCGCCGTAATTGGCGTAGGAAAGGGAGTGGGTCACCCCGGTGATGGGAAAGATTTCCGGGCTGAAGGCATTGCGCGCCCGGGCCAGGTGCGCCTGGTGCACGATGCAGTCGGATTGATGGAAACAGTGGTAGGGCGTCCGGGCGAGGTGGTCCGGCAAGGTCTGCCGATCCAGCACGTGGATTTTCTTGCCGAGTGGGGGAAACGCCTCCTGGAGCCGGGTGCGCAGTTCGCGTCGCTGGTCCTGTCCGGCTGGGAAAAAGTGATACTCGTCAAAGGGATCCGCACGCAGCAGGGCCGTTAAAAAGGAAGAATTGGCCATTTTGCGGCCCAGAACCGCCCCAAACTCCCAAAACGGGTCCAGGGTTCCCCAAACACGTTTTTTCCCGCTGTGTTCCGGTGCTTTGTTCATTTCAGGAATGAATCCGTTTTGCATGGTTTTGTCAAACCCGCGGGCCGGGGTCCGCATTTTGACGCGGCTGGTATTGCCCTGCCACAGCGCGGCCACGATTTTGACCCCGGAAATTATTGTCACAGGATTCCGGATTGTTGTCGCCATCTGAGGATTGGTCTTTATTTTGCATGAATTAAGACGGGAATATTTTGCTTGTGCTCAAGGAGGCCAGACAATGCAACAGGAAGTCGGACCGGAAACCATGTGGGGACTGGGCCTGAGCGAATCGGAAGCAGCCCGGATCCAGGAGGCCGTGGGGCCGAGTTTCGCCTTGCGGAACTACCCGGAAGGCTCCGGCCTGCTGCGGGACATGGCTCGGGAGGAACGGCCCGCAGTGGCCTGGATCCCCCTGCGTGCATGGCAGCAACTGACCGACGGTCTGCGCCAGGATTTGCAGGACTTGGACCACTGTCAGCGCGTGCTGCTTCAGGAGCGGGACACCGAGCCGATGGAGCTGGAAGCCGTGCTGGAGGAAGGGTTCCTTACGGCCCTGCACATGCCCCTGACCCGACACAAGGTGCAGGACGCGCTCTTCCGGGCCAAGGAGGTCACCAGCCTCTATTCGGACATCTACAGCATGACCGAGGAAATTTTTCTGGAGCGGGAACTGCTTAAGCGCAAGACCGACCAGTTGTTGTTCCTGAATCGTTTCCTGACCAATGCCTCTTCCAGCCTGGATCCCTCGGAGATTTTGAGTCGCGCCTTGGAGGATCTGGCTTTACTGTTGCCCGTAAAGCTGTTGCAGGCCGCGTTTTGGCAGCGCAATCCAGATACGGGCGAGGCCGAGGTGGAACTCCTGCTGGACAGCTCGCTCGGCAACGGGCTTGAGGAGCGTTGGGTGGAATTTTTGCTTGAAACCACAGTGCGCCACGAGGGTGGGCCTGTGGGTGGATTCCAGGTGGAACGCATGGATGCCGGTGGGGCTGCTTTGCCGCCGGATTCCGGACGTTCCTTGATTTTGCCCCTGGCCGGACCCCAGGGACAGTTTGGTTGCCTGGCTCTGCTTTGCGAGCGGGATGTGCGTCTGGCCAAGGATCAGGTGCAGACCCTCAAGTCCGCGGTCCGGCACTTGGGCCTGGCCCTGAACAACGCCCGGCTCTACCGCGAGGTGAAGATCCGTGCGGACCGGGACGGGCTGACCAAGCTGCACAACCGCAACACCCTGGACAACCGGCTGGCCCTGGAACTCAAACGCAGTCAGCGATACGGGAGTCAGCTCTCCCTGTTGATGCTTGATTTGGATCATTTCAAGCAAATCAACGACACCCATGGCCATGCGGCCGGGGATATGGTGCTCCGCGAGGTGGGCGCGTTGTTGCGGGAGTCCGTGCGCAGTTGCGACATTGCGTCCCGGTTCGGCGGGGAGGAATTTGTGCTCCTGCTGCCGCATACCTCGGAGGAGGACGCCTGGAAGCTGGCCGACCGGATTCGTCGCCGCGTCAGTCGCCGTCGTTTCCGTTTCCAGGGGCGGACCATCACCGTGACCGTGAGCATCGGGGTCTCTTCCATCAGTCCGGGATGCCTGGACCAGGACAATGACCTGCTGCTGCGGGCGGATCAGGCGCTGTATGTGGCCAAGGCCAACGGGCGCAACACCGTGGCCACGGCAGGAACGTGCAAAACCGAAAGCCGGGTGGCCCAGGAGGGCTGATAGACCGCAAGAGCGAACGGTCCGTTGGATCGGCTCGAAAACGTTTCGCCCTTTACGCAGGAAGAATGCGTATGGGGCGGAACGTTTTTTTGTGCCTGTGCCTGCCGCGTCACGGCGGGCTGTGCCGGGAGCGTGTTTGACCAGCGGAAACAGAGTTGCCGCTTCATGGCCATGCAGGTGACGGCCGGCGTTCAACGCGGAGGGCGATCAGGGGAAACGGTCAGATGGTGGTGGAGAGCAGTTGCGGCCCGGGCGTGTCCTGGCCGGTTGCGGCCATAAGATAGCTGTTCAGGGCCATGTTGCGCCGGGAATCGGTTGCCCGGGTGGGCTGTCCGGCGGACGGCGATTCCGGGGTCTGTTCCAGATCCTCGCGCAGGGAACGGAGCAATTGCTCCATGCCGTCGGAACCCTTGGCGCTGTTGGTGTCGGTTTCCGCCAGCACTCTGGCGTTGAGATCGCTCTTGACCGCGGAGAGATTCAGTCCCTGACCCGGCTTTGAGGCCAGGAAGCGTTCTGTTTTACCGTTGTCGAAGAACTCGTTGATGGCGGTGTTCAGCGAGCCGTTGAACTGCGCCATGGTCGCGTCGCCCGCGGCGAATCCGAAGTTGCGGTCCACCATGCGTAGTACGTTGGTGAGGCTGTCGCCCAGATTCTTTTCTGTGATGCCCCCGGCCGTACCGCCCATGACCATGCCTTCGGCGGCCGTGGCCACATCATCGCCATAGTTTTCTCGCAGGTGGTCCATGGCCTTGGACAGGGCCGAAGCCAACGGGCCTGTGTCCTTGGGGGCGCCGTTTGCATCGGTGTGCGCCTTGGCGCGGCGGGCGATTTCATTGGCAAAGGTCTGCTCGCGGCTTTGACCGGCCTCGGCATCGGGCATGCGCGGCGCACCGCCCAGATTACGCGGGGTGTTCAGCGATTGGGCCACTTCCGAAGGCCGCACGCCGGTTCCCCTGTTCTGGAGGATGAAGTGATTGATATGAGCGCCGTTGATATGCATTGCCGGGTATTCCTTGCTTCACTGGTCGTATCGGCGCAATGGGGCGAAAACTTAACGGGTCGGGGTAAAGAAAAATACAACAGGAGAAGCGTGGCGGCCTTGATTGACCGCAGAGAAACGAGCCATGTCGGTTGGGTGGCGCGCGGTCAGGAATCGACTCTGACGCGCAGCCGGTCGATGGTCTGGCGCAGGTGTTCCACCTCAAAGGGCTTGGCCAGGTAGCCGTCCATGCCTTTTTCAAGAAAGTCCTCGCGTTCGCTTTCCATGGCATAGGCGGTGATGGCAATGACCGGAAGATTGGGATCCACGGCGCGGATGTCGCCCCGACGCAGGATGTCGAGCACCTCCAGGCCGTTGACAAGGGGCATCTGGATATCCATGAGCACCATGTCGATGCCGCCGCGGGCCAGGGCGTCCAATGCCTGCTGGCCGTCCTCGGCCTCGATGATGGTGTGGCCCTGTTTTTCCAGGTAGCGGGCCACCACGAACCGGTTGGTGGCGTCGTCCTCAGCGTAGAGGATGGTCAGGGGGCGCTGGGCGGCGTCCGTGTCCTGATCCTTGGAGGAATCGGAGGGAGTGCCGGGGAGCCGCAGCACCGAGGTAAAGGAGAAGCTGCTGCCTTCGTTTGGTGCGCTTTCCAGCCAGATGCGGCCACCAAGAATTTCCACCAGTTGGCGGGCGATGGAAAGGCCCAGGCCGGTCCCGCCGTAGGCTTTGGTCATGCAGTCTTCGGCCAGGGTAAAACTTTCAAAAATTTCCTGCTGTTTTTCCGGGGCAATGCCGATGCCCGTGTCCTGCACGGTAAAGAGCACCACCACCGCGCCCTGACCTTCGGTCCCGTTGCTTCTGTTGTGGCGGCTGCCCAGGGAGACACGGACCTTGACCTCGCCCTGCTCCGTGAACTTCACGGCATTGGAGAGCAGATTGGAGAGTACCTGGGCCAGCCGGGTCGGATCGCCTTCCACCCGGTCCGGAACATCGTCGGCCACTTCCCAGGAGAAATTGATGTCCTTGAGCCGGAAGGCGGTGTGCCGGTTTTCGCAGATGGAATGCACCAGCTCGTGCAGCCGGAAGGGGCGGCGCTCCAGGCGGATGGTCTTGGCCTCGATGCTCGAAAGTTCGAGAATGTCCTCCACCACGCTGAGCAGCTTGGTAGAGGCCTCGCGGGACATCTCCAGAAATTTGCGTTGGTCGGAGTTCAGATCGGTGCGCAGCAGCAGGTCGGTCATGCCTACGATGCCGTTGATGGGCGTGCGTAGTTCGTGGCTCATGTTGGCCAGGAACTGGCTTTTGGCGCGGTCGGCCACTTCCGCGGCTTCTTTGGCTCGGGCCAGCTCCTGTTCGCGCATGACGCGTTCGGTCACGTCTTCGGCCGTGCCGGCTCCGCGGGCCTTGCTGCCTGGGGCGAGCACGGGGTAGCCGTGGCCGGAAATCCAACGGATAGTGCCGTCCGGCCGGATGATGCGGTAGTCCACGGATTGGGCCGAACCGTCCGGTCCCAGGCTTTTGTGCTGGGCCTCGCGGACCTTGTCCCGGTCATCGGGATGGATGATGTCGTAAAATTGTTCGGGGTTGTCCAGCACGTCGTCGACGGGTACGCCCCAGATATCGCTGAACGCGGGGCTGAGGTAGATGAAGTGGTCGGCTGCGGCCAACCAGAACACGCTGCTGATGGATTCGGCCATCTGCCGGAAGCGTTCCTCGGCCTCGCGGCCGCGGCGCAGGTGGGCGTATTCCCGCAGGGCGCGCCGCGCAATGTGGGGCATGTCCAAGAAGGTGTCCGCGGATTTGACCACGTAGTCCAGCGCACCGGCCTTGAGCGCTTCCACGGCCACCTGCTCGTTGCCCTGGCTGGTCATGAGGATCACGGGAAAGCGCGTTTCCCGGCGGTTGGGCGGCAGGATTTCAATGCCGTTGCCGTCGGGCAGCAGCCAGTCCGCAATGACCAGATCCGGCGTGGCCTGATCCAGGGCGTCGCGGGCCTTGCCCACGGTATCGGCCACTTGCAGTTCGAAGCGCTTTTCCTCGCGGGAAAAGGCCTCGCGGATCAATTCCGCGTGGGAATTTTCATCCTCCACCAGGAGGATGTGCACGGGGCGATCCGAAGTGAGCGGATCGGGTTCGGTCAGCATGCGTTCGGACATATTGGCTACTCCACGCAGAACTCCACGGTGAAGGCTCCATCCGGCGTACTGAAAGGCACAGCCATGATGGGCGCGCTGGTCACGTGCTGGATGGTGTGGTTGTCCCCCATGACCACGGACGGGGTGCCGCTTTGCAGGTTCAGCCCCAGCTTGTCCATGGCGGCGCGGGTGTGGCCGGAAATCATGTTCGTGATCTCGCCCACCGCGTCCTTGACGTCACGGAGGATGTCCTCAATATCCGGGCCGAGCATGCCTTTGACCACGGCAACGGCACACGGTTTTTCAAAGGAGATGGAAAGCGAGCCGGTTTTGTCGCCTGTGATGCCGATGATGCCGGTGACATCCCCTTTGGCCACCTGCCCCTTTTTTAGATAGGGCGCTCCTGGCTGCGCGTCGATGCCTGCCATGGTGGAAAGCACGTCCTGGGCCGCCTTGACCACGCCTTTTGCCATTTCCATGTCCATGCCCGAACTCATGATCCCTCCTGCGGGGTTACTCGGAACAGTCCGCCAGACCGTCGGTCATGACCACGAAGCCGCCGCCGTCGGTCATGTAGAGGATGGGTTCCCCGTCTTTGGCGGGCCATCCCGTGCCGCTTTCGGGCACGCTGAGGCGGAATGTGGAGTCCGGCGGCAAGAGGTTGCTCATGATGCGTCCGGCCACGGTGTTGACCACCTCAGCCAGGGTATCCCAGAGCATCTGTTCGCGGATGCGCTCCTGCTCGCCGAACAGGCCGTGCGCCGCCTGAATCAGCAGCGTGCGTGGAAAGGCCATGGTCACCGAGCCGGTGCATGGCTCCAGCACGCGGACCTTGGACCAGAGAAAGTCCGAGGCCTGCGGCTCAAGAAAAAACATCTCCTCCATGGTGGCGCTGACGGCCGAGTGTACGGCTTCCTTCACGTCCATCACCATGCGGCACCTCCCTTATCCGGAAGCAGCGGTTTGAGGGCGTCGGCCAGCATGGCCGGGTTCACGGGCTTGGGCAACACGGCGAAGGCTCCCAGTCCCAGCATTTCCTGTTCATTGGCTGCGTTCTTGGCGCTGGAGATGACCAGCACCGGAACATCGCTGAACTCTTCGTCCTGTTTGAGCCGCTTGAGCAGGTCCAGTCCGCCCATGACGGGCATGGTCAGATCCGTAATCAACAGATCCGGGGGACCCCATTCCAGCAGCTCCAGTGCTTCCAGCCCATTGGCCGCCTCCAGGAATTCCGCGTCGGTCACGCCGGCGATTTCCAGGCAACGGCGTATCACCATGCGTGCGGTGGCCGAGTCGTCGGCAATGATCACCCGTTCCATATCATTTCCCCCAATGTGTCCTTTGCCTCTTTTCTCGCTTTTCTACAAATACCAGGAACCGCGTCCTGCCGAGGAAATGGTCACCCTTCCGGTGTCCACTTCCAGGGACACGGTGCGGCTGATGCTTCCGGCCACGTCCTCGGCAACGGGACCGAGTTTATACTGCCACAATATTTTCTTTATCGCCAGCACGTTGCGTTTGCCGATATTGAACACTTCGTTATGGTCCATAACTTTGGCGCCCCCGGCCAATTTGACAATCATGCCGTGGCCGTTTTTGGCGGCGCCTTGCTTTTCCATGGCCTTGAAGAGCACGGGCAGGCCCGTGTCAGCGAAGTAGGCCGGGCGTTCCTTGGCCCGGTCCGGCTGGATGCTGGAGTCGGGCAGCGCAATGTGGGCCATGCCCACGGTGCGGGTCTTGGGGTCCAGCAGAACCACGGCCACGCACGAACCGAGCGCATAGGTTTTGATGACCTCTCCGGGTTTTTTGGAAGCCCCATGGTCTCCGACTCCAAGCGTGATCACGCGTCATCCTCCTTTTTTGGACAGCAGGTTGAGCGTTTCCTGGGCAATGGAACCAAGCGGCACCAGTCGTTCGGCTCCGCCGCGCGTGTACGCCTCCTTGGGCATGCCGAAGACCACGCTGGTGGCTTCGTCCTGGGCCAGGGTTCTGGCTCCGGCGTCACGCATGATTTTCATGGCGTCGGCACCGTCCGCTCCCATGCCTGTGAGCATCACGCCCACGGCATTGGCACCGGCGTGTTCGGCCACGGATTTGAAAAGTTCCTCCACTGAGGGGCAATGCCCGTTCACCAGTGGCCCGGCCTGGCAGCGCACCTGGTAGATGCCGCCGGAGCGCACCAATCGCATGTGCATGCCCCCCGGGGCAATGAGGATGCGGCCCGGCATGACGCGGTCGCCGTCCGCGGCTTCCTTGGCCTCCATCTGGCAGAGGGTGTTCATGCGCTCGGAAAACATGCGCGTGAACCCCGCGGGCATATGCTGCACAATGACCACCCCCGGGGTATGCACGGGAAAGGCCGTGACCACTTCGCGGATGGCTTCGGTGCCGCCCGTGGATGCGCCGATGGCGATGACCTTGTCCGTGGTGCCTGCAAGGGCGCGGCCCTGGACCGAGCGCGGCTTGAACTCGGCCCGCTTGTGCTTCCAGTGGGAAACATTGGCCGTGGAGGCGATTTTGACCTTGGTGCGCAGCTCCGTGAGCATGCTGTTCAGTCCGGCGGCCATGTCCGAGGTGGGCTTGGTCACGAAGTCCACAGCGCCCGCGTCCAGGCAGTCCAGGGTAATCTGCTTGCCCCGCTCCGTGAGGGAGCTGACCATAACGATGGGCAGAGGGTATTGGGGCATGAGTTTGCGGAGGAATTCCAGCCCGTCCATGCGCGGCATTTCCACATCCAGGGTGAGCACGTCGGGCCGCAGGCGCACGATTTTGTCCCGCGCCGCATACGGGTCCGGGGCCGTACCCACCACCTCGATGCCCGGATCCATGGAAAGCCCTTTTTCCAGGACGTTGCGCACCAGGGCGGAATCATCCACCACAAGAACCTTGATCACACGTTTGCTCATTGCGTCAGGCCACCTTTTTATACACGGCGGGCATTACGTATTCGAAGGGGCAGTTTTCGCGGCCCAGGGTTTCCGAATGACCAATGAAGAAGTACCCGCCGGGTTGCATGAATTGGTAAAACATTTGTGCCAGCCGGTTCCGTGTGACCTGGTCGAAGTAGATCATCACGTTGCGACAGAAAACCACATGAAAGCGGCCCCGGAACGGCCACCGTTCGCTCATGAGATTGAAGCGGCGATAGAGCACGTCCTTTTTGAGCGCGTCCTTCACGGCCCATTTGTCCTGGCCGATTTTTTGGAAATATTTGTTGCGTAGTTTGACCGGGGTGTGGGTCATGCGTTCGTCCGGGTAAACGCCGCGGATGGCGGTTTGCAGCGCCTGGGTGGAAATGTCCGTGGCCAGCATGCCCGCCTGCCACTGGTTGTATTGCGAGCCAAAGAACTCCCGCAGCACCATGGCCAGGGTGTACGGCTCCTCGCCCGTGGCCGCGGCCGCGCACCAGAGCCGGAAGTCCTTTTGTCCGGAGGCGGCGAGCCGGGTGGTCAGCTCGGGCAATACCGCGGAGTGCAGGTATTCGAAGTGGGATTTTTCCCGGAAGAAAAAGGTGTGGTTCGTGGAGATGCGGTTGATCAGCTCTTCCACGGCCTTGCCGGTTTTATCCTTTTTTATATACTCGTAATACTGGGCAAAATTTTTAAAGCCTTCACGGGTCAAGACCTTTTGCAACCGGCCCACCACCAGGGCGCGTTTTTGATCCGTGAGGTTGATGCCCGCGTATTCATAAATGAACTCGCGAAGATCCCTGAATTCTTTGTCCGTGAGTTGATACATGCCCCTCGCCTCGTCTGTGTTCGCCGCGTGGTCGCTCGTCCGGGTTATTGCGGATACCAGTCCGTACCCCGAATGCGCTCGACCTTGGCGAGCATGACCTCGCCCGTGGCCGTGTGAAAAACCACCTTGCGCCCACGCTGTCCCCCGGTGTCCCTCTGCACCCGGGTGACATGGAGCTTTTCCAAAATTTCCAGGCCGACCCGGACGTTGTCTTCGGCCATTCCCGAGGCATAGCCCGGGGCTTCGGGGTTGTCCGCCCCGCCAAAGAGGTGCGCCTCCAGGTCAGGGGCGTTGGAACCGCCCTTGAGCAACATGCGGACCAGGGTCACGATGGCCGGTGCCGCGAAAATCGCCGTGGAGGGACCGCCGGGATCTCGAAATGGCCGGGCATAGTGGGTCATGCCACCCACGGCCCGCCGCCTGTCCCAGATGGTGACCACGGCTCCGGCTCCCACGACCGCGCAGAGGCGTGACGGCTCCGCGGGAACGCAAACATACCCCGCTCCGAGCATCACGTCGCTGACCATAACCTGCCGCTGCCGATCTTTCATGCCGTTTGTCCACGGCGGGGTTTCCAAAGGGGAGACCCCGCCATTGTTTCTTATTCTTAATACTTCCCGAAGTCGTCGTCCAGCGAGATGGTTTCTTCGGGATCCACCATGCCGCCGTCGTCACCCCAGGAGTCCACCGGGGAGTCGGACTTTCCACTGCCCTGGGGCAGGGAGGGCGTCGGGTTCGGCGCCTGGGGCAGGGGGCGTTCGCCTCCTTCCTGGCGGATGCGGAATCGGCCCGTGACCTCCCGCAACGTGGCGGACTGCGAGGAAAGTTCCTCGGCTGCGGACGCGGTTTCTTCAGCTGTGGCCGTGCTGCGCTGCACCACGGTTTCCACTTGGTGCAGCCCCTGGTTCACCTGGGCCACGCCTTCGGCCTGCTCATTGGATGCGGCCGCGATTTCCTGTACCAGGTCCGCGGATTTGGTCACGTTCTCCACGATTTTGGTCAGGGCTTCGGCGGTTTCCTGGGCGATTTTACCGCCCGTGGCCACGCGGTCGGCCGAGCCTTCGATGAGCTGGGCTGTTTCCTGGGCAGCCTTGGCGCTGCGCGAGGCCAGGGTCCGCACTTCTTCGGCCACCACTGCGAATCCCTTGCCGTGCTTTCCGGCGCGGGCCGCTTCCACGGCCGCGTTCAGGGCCAGCAGGTTGGTTTGGAAGGCGATTTCATCAATGACCTTGATGATTTTGCCGATGGACTGGCTGGATTCGTTGATTTCGCCCATGGCCTCCGTGAGTCTGCCCATGTGTTCCTCACCCTGGGTGGCTGCGGTTTTGGCATGGTCGGAGAGGCGGCTGGCCTGGGCCGCGTTTTCCGCGTTGGTTTTGGTTTGGGAGTTGATCTCCGTAAGGGAGCTGGTGATTTCCTCCAGCGAGGAAGCCTGTTCCGTGGCTCCCTGGGACATGGACTGGCTGGAGTCGGACACCTCGCTCGACCCGGCGGCAACTTGTGCGGCTGCGGTCTGGATTTCGCCCATGGCACCGTTCAGGGAATGGACCATGCGCTCCAGGGCGTTGCCCAGTTCGTCCTTGGGGGAAGCGGGGTGGATTTCCACGGTCAGGTCGCCGTCTGCGATTTTTTTTGCGGCCTGGGCCTTGTCGCGGAAATAGTCCACCATGGAGGCGAAGGCGCGGCCGGCCTCGCCCAGTTCGTCCCCACGCTTGAGCATGCGGTCGCGGGCGTTACGATCCAGCTCCTTCATGTCCACATCGCCGATGGCGGCCAGTTCCGCGCTGCGGGAGATGTATTTGACAGGGCGAGCCAATATGCCCGCCAGCCACCAGATTACGCCCACGGCCACGAGCAGCAGTCCCAGGCCGACCCAGATCATCTTCCAGGCCATGGCCCAGGCCCGGGCCACCACCACGCTGTCGTCGGCCAGCAGGTTGACGGCCCAGGGGCTGCCCGTGCCGATTTTGACGGGGTAGAAAATTTCCAGCACGTCGTCCATGAATTCGTTGCGGATTTTGCCAGCCTGCACGCTTTTGATGTCTTCATCAAAGTCCTCATGCAGGGCTTTGGCGTTCTTGCCGGTCAGGTCGGGCTGGCCGGTGACCCCGGCCAGGGTGCCGTTGTTGGAAATGATGGCCAGGACGCCTGTGCCTTCAAAGAAATCAGCTTCTTCCGCCATGGCGGCGAGGCGTTCCACGGTCACGTCCACACCCACGATGCCGTGGAAGGCGCCGTTGTACATAATGGGCGCGGTCACGGAAACCAACAGGACTTCACGCCCCTGCGCCACGAAGGGAATCGGGTCCACCACGGCGGGCTTGCCCGTGCGTCGGGGATTCAGGTAGTAGCCGCCGTCCTTGGGGTCGTCGTAGCCGTAGAGCGGTTCCGTGGCCAGGCTGCCACCCACGCGGTTCCAGTAGGCCATGAACCGCCCGGTCTCATCATGAGCCGGGGCGTTGACGAACATTTGGTCCTGCCCGTCAAAGGCGTCCGGCTCCCAGAGCGTATACACGCCTTGAAGCTCCGGGTGCCTTTGCAGCACGCTGCGGAGCATGCGCGAGACTTCCTCGCGGCTGGTGGCGAGGTTATCCTCCTTGATGGCGGCAAAGGCGTCGGCCAGGGATTGCGCCATGTTCAGCGGGGCGAGCAGTTCGGATTCCACGCGGCTGGCGTATTCCTTGGCAATGCTCATGGCCTGGTCCCGGGAGCCTTGGACCTGCTGGTCAAACATGGACAGGGAGGCGAAACCCGTAAGGGCCACGCTTACCCCGAGCAGGGCAATGCCCGTCCATGTGGCTATTTTGAACTGAATCCCTTTGGTGAACCGCATAATCCCTCCGTGCTGTGTGCCCCGATGCGGGTTTTTAACGAAAAATAGACGCCGACATCACAACACCGCCGGGCCGGGATCGCCTGGGCGTGATGATCGGCTTCCAGGTTTTCGTCCTGATTCGGAACGGAAGCCTGGAAGCCAATGTATATCATAATCAGGATCAATAGCGACCGAAATCTCCCTCATCCAGGGAAATGATTTCTTCAGGGCGAGCTTGCACGCCTGAAATACTGGTGTTTTTGCGGTTATTATCTGCCGCGCCCGGATCGGCCTTCCGGGGGGGAGACGCAGGGGAGGGCAGCGCGTACATTGGAGAATCGTGATTGGAACTCTGCTCCTCAAGCCGGAATCCATCGAGCAGGCCGTGCAGGTCCGCCGCCTGGTTGGAGAGATGGGACGCGGCTTCGGCAGTCTGTTCGGAACTGACGGTATTTTGGTGGGTCACCTGTTCCACCTGTTGCAATCCCAGGTTTACCTGGGCCACGCCTTCGGCCTGTTCTCCGGAAGCCGCCGCGATTTCCGCCACGAGTTCGGCTGCGCGCCCCACGTCCGTGACAATGCCTTCCAAGGCCTCGGCAGTCTGTCCTGCGATTTCACTGCCGATGCGCACGCGTGAAACCGAGCCTTCGATGAGTTGGGCGGTCTCCTGGGCGGCCTTGGCGCTTCGTCCGGCAAGATTGCGCACTTCGTCCGCCACCACGGCGAATCCCTGGCCGTGCTTTCCGGCGCGGGCTGCTTCCACGGCCGCGTTCAGGGCCAGCAGATTGGTTTGGAACGCGATTTCGTCAATGACCTTGATGATTCGCCCGATGGACTGGCTGGACTCTTCGATTTCTTCCATGGCTTCGGTCATGCGGCCCATGTGGTCCGCACCCTCCCGGGCCTTGTCGCGGGCCTGGATGACCACGTCGCTGGCCAGGGCTGCGTTGTCCGCATTGTTTTTGGTCTGGGAGTTGATTTCCATCATGGAGCTGGAGATTTCCTCCAGGGATCCGGCCTGTTCCGTTGCCCCTTGGGAGAGGGCGCCGCTGGAGTCGGAAACCTGCCGCGCGCCCGAGGCAATACGCAGGGCTGCGGCCTGCACCGTGCCGAGAATGGAGCGCAGTCCCTCGGTCATGCGTTGCAGCGCCTTGCCGAGCTGGTCGCTTTCGGATGCCGGTTCCATGTCGTGGGTGAGATCGCCTTCGGCAATGGCTTCGGCCAGTTCTTCCTTGCGGCGCTGGGCCGTGATGGTGTGCCGGAGCATGCGCATCAGATCGCCCACCTGGTCGCCCCGGTCGAGCATGGCCTGATCCGGTTCCGCACGCAGGTCGCCACGGCTTACGGCGCTCAGGCAGTCCATGGCCGCGCCGATGCCCTTGGTTACGCAGCGCACAATGAGCACGGCGATGAGGCTGCCGAGGAGCACTGCCGCGATGAACCCCACGATGATGGCGGACATGGCCAGGGATTGGGTTTTTTGTGTTGTGCGGGCCTTGGACAAAACCACGCCTTCCAGAGCGCGTTCCGCGGCCAGGGCCAGTTGGTTCATTTCCGCGTCCATGCGGCTGAGTTTGCGCATGGACTGGACCACGGCCTGGTAGTTGACCCAGTAGACCTCGGTTTGCTCACGCACGGTGCGCGCCAAAGCCTCCAGATCCGCTTCGGGTAGCCGGCGTTCCAAGGAGACACAGCGTTTTTGCGTGGAGGCCACCAGCTTGGCCACGCGGTCCAGGTATTCCTGCTTTTCGCGGATGATGTAGTTTTTTTCATGCCGTCTGGCCTGGAGATGCTCCACCAGGATTTCCGTGGCCTGCCCGGCCTGGGACGCGGTCACGGGTCCGTCCGGGCCGCCGGCGTATTCCAGGGCGCGCTGCTCCAGCCGGGATTGCAGCAGCTTGGCCTCCTTGACTGTGGCGCGTGCGGAAAGAACCATCTGCCAGTCCATTTCGGCCCGCAGCTTGTCCTCGGCAACGTACTCCTCAAAGAGGCGGTCGTAATCGCGTACATGGGTGAGCGCCGTGTCGAAGAGTTCGGCCTCTTCGGCTCCGGCTGTGGCGCGCATGGTTTCCAGCTCGCCGAACACCTGTTGCAGGGTGGCGTCGCATTGGGCCACGTGGGTTTTGTCGCCGGACGTCATATAGGTCCGGGCGTGGACCCGGGCCAGTTCAATGAGCCGGTTCAATTCCCCGGCTTCGGTGGCCATGTTCACGGCCTGCTTGATGCGGGTCATGCCAAGGGAGCCTACCGCGCCCACGAGGAGCACGAAGCAAAGCACCACGGCGAATCCCGTTCCGATCTTCCATCCCAGCCCGATTTTCCTGAACAACATTGCATCCTCCGTGCAATCCTTGTCCCAGTGCGGGACAGTGGTGTTCAGGCCGGGCTTCACCCCCTCCCCGGGGGAATACGACATGGCGGCGATCCGTTGGGAGTCGCTTCCGCGTCGTGGTTACGCGTTGATTGGTCCGCCGTCCTCGGCGGTTCGTCCGTTTTAGCCCTCGGACGAAACCGCGTCCATGGCCCCGCGTCCTTCGGCCATGTCGATGAGGGAGCCTACGTCCAGAATCAGACTTACCTCGCCGTTGCCCAGAATGGTGCAGCCGGAGAGTCCCCGTGCATTGCCGAGATAGCTCGGCAAGCCCTTGATCACGGTCTGATGCTGGCCCAGGATCTCGTCGCAGAAGATGCAGACGTTCTTATTGCCCGAGTCCACGATGACCAGAATGCCCTTTTCCAGGTCGTGTACATCGGGTTCCGTTTTATACAATTCGTGCAATCGTACCACCGGGATCATGTCGTCGCGCACTTTGACCACTTCTTGGCCGTCCATGGTCATGGTGACCATTTTCGGCTCGGGCCGGAAGGATTCCCGGATGGAGAGCAGGGGCAGGGTGTATTGGGCCGAGCCGACGCGAATGAGCATGCCTTCGATGATGGCCAGGGTCAGCGGGATGCGCAGCATGACTTCCGCGCCCTTGCCCGCGTTGCTGCGGACGTCCACGCGGCCTTTGAGTTTTTCCAGGTTGCGGCGCACCACGTCCATGCCCACGCCCCGGCCGGAAACGTCTGTGATTTTTTCGGCCGTGGAAAAACCAGCCTCGAAAATCATCTTGAACACTTCGCCGTCCGGGATGTTGGATCCGTCACCTTGGATCAGCCCGTTGGCCATGGCTTTTTTAAGGATTTTTTCCCGCGAGAGGCCGCGTCCGTCGTCACGCACGATGATGAGTACCTCGCCGCCTTCGTGTCGGGCCTCGATGGTGATGATGCCGGTTTCGGCCTTTCCCGCGCCGAGCCGTTCTTCGGGCGGCTCCAGACCATGGTCCACGGAGTTGCGGATGATGTGGACCAGCGGGTCCGCGATCTGTTCGATCACGGTCTTGTCCACTTCGGTATCCTCTCCCACCAGCTCCAGCCGGACTTTTTTCCCGGCCTTGGAAGAAAGGTCGTGCACCAGCCGGATCATTTTGCGGAAGGTGCGCGAGAGCGGGATCATGCGCACCTGCATGGCGATGTCCTGCAGGTCGGCTATGATGCGGCGCAAATTGTGGGCGGAGCGCTCAAAGCCTTCCAGGTGCATGCCCTGAAGGTCTGGATGGCGTGTGGTCATGCTTTCGGCGATGACCAGTTCCCCCACCAGGTTGATGAGTACGTCCAGTTTTTCCAGGTCCACGCGAATGTCCCGCCGTTCCAGTTTTTTTAACGGGGCGGCCTTTTTGGCCTTGGGCGGTGTTTTTTTCCCGGCGGGCCGGGTCTCGGTCCCGGCATCGGTCCCGGCACCGGTCTGCTCTGGTTTGTCCGGGGTGGGCAGCAGTCCGGCCAGCTCGTCCACCAGCTCGTCCACGCTGTCCATGGTCAGCTTGCCGTCGTTGGAGATCTCGTTCACGCCCAGGCGCAACGTATCCAGTCCGCGCATGAGGCTGTTGCGATCATTTTCCCGCCGGGGAACCGTGCTGCTTTTGAAATGGTCCAGCACGGTTTCCATGGTGTGGCTGACGCGCTCCAGGGACTTGAATCCCAGCAGGCCGCAGTTGCCCTTGAAGCTGTGGATCAGGCGGAAGGCCTCGTTCAGGGACTCCTCGGCCTTGTCCGGATCGTCGAAAATTTCCATGAGCGCCTGTTCCGCGCCGTCCAGGGTTTCGTCGGCCTCGGTGGCGAACTGGTCGACCATTTCTTCGGTGATCGGCAGTTGGAGTTCGTCCATGATGTTGGCCGGAAATTCCTCTGGTGCGGGCGTGGGCGTGGGCGCGGGTTGTTCCGGGGGGGCGGGTTCCGCTTCCTGCGGCGGAGCCTCCGGCTCGGGCGCGGCCAGGGCCGTGCTGCCTGCACGTTCGGCCTCGGCGGTGAGCTGGGTGCGGTCCACCACGGTGATGCGATCCATGGGCAGGCCCACGGCAAATTCAATGGTTTCCGGGCCGATGATGGAGGAGTAGAGCAGCTCGTACCAGAGCGGCCCTTCGGGGACGCCTTTTTTCAGGTCCGTGTCCACGCTTTCCAGGCGGGCTTCCAGAATTTCGCCCGTGCTGGAGAGGCGCTTGATGAGCGTGAGCGGTCCTTCGCCCTTTTCGCTGGAGACCTCGGCCAGGTCGTACTTGAGAACGTAGATGAATTCGTGATTTTTCGGAATGTTCCGCAGGGTCAGGGGCGTTATTTCAAAGCCGGTTTGCTTGCCGCCCTGGTCTGTCACGGCCACGTCCTCCTGGTCGCTCTGGCCGGGGATATGCCCTTCCAGCAGCGTCTTGAGTCGGCCGTGTTCCTCGCTGATGTCCATATCATTGCTGTTTTCGATGTCTGCCAGCAGTTCATTGAGTTTGTCCACGCCTGCAAGCAGTCCTTCGATGATCTCGTCGGTGACGGGGATTACGCCCGAGCGCAGGGAGGAGAGCAGGGTCTCCATGATGTGGGCCAGCTCGCTGATGCAGGAGAACTGGAGGAACCCGGCACCGCCCTTAATGGAATGCGCGGCCCGGAAAATTTTGTCGATCAGCGACGGTTCCGGCGCCTCTTTCTGGCCGCCGAGCAGCAGGAAGTCGTCCTCGATGTTTTCGAGGTGCTCCTGGGCCTCAATCACGAATTCTTCGACGATGGAAGGATCATTGCCCATCTTTCCCGTCCTCTTCAATGACGCTGTAAACGCGGCTCAGCCTGGTGAGGTGGAACATTTCCCGGATGTCCTCGCTGGCGTTGACCACTTCCAGAAGATTATCCTCGTCCCGCTTGGCCACCATGTTGGCAAAGATCACAAAAATGGACAGGGCCACGGAGTCGATGTCCGACACATGGGAGAGATCGAAGCGAAACCGGGTACGCCCTTCGTCCAGACAGCTGACCAACAGGGACCGAAACGGTTCGGCCACCGAGGAGGAAAGGTCGCCCGTGGGGGTGATACACTGCACGCCGTCCTCTTCGTCGGTCTCGAAAAGCGTCTCACGTTTGACGGTGAGGTAGGCCAGCACGACGGATCCGTTGTCCTCGAACAGCAATTCGTCCGCATAGGCATTGACCATGGGCAGGCCGCGATTGCGTTCCTGGTTGGGATCCTCGGACAGGCGCAGATCCAGGGCGCTGTGGTCGAACCCCTCGCCCTTGTCTTCCACCCGGACGAGAAAGCGAAGCTCGCCCACGGACTCCACCCGGACCTTGACCATGTGGTCCTGCTCCCCGGCGTTGCCGTGTTCGATGGCGTTGTTCACCAGCTCCCGCAAAATCAGTCCCAACCCGGGGGACCGCTCCACGCCCTGTTCCCGGACGTATTTCCGGGCCTGCTCCACAACCTGGTCCACAAGACGCAGGTCTGAAGGCAATTCCATCGTGATTCCGTCCTGATCGTGCTCCACGTGCATTGATACACCCCTCTGCCCGGCCTTGTCGCACAAGTGCCGCTCGATTCCAAATCTGAATGGTTGGACCGTACTCCGCAGGTCGGAGCCGATGGTCCGCTTATCGGCAACATCTCGCCATTGCTCAAGAGGCAACGCAAGATCAATGCCGTTTTTTTCTTGTTTCCCGCCGGATGCCATGTTGGTGCACGGCAGGGGGGAAAACGGTTCTTACCCCATTGAATACGGATTTTTTCAAGAAAAGGAAACCGCATTATTACATGGATCGCGCAAAATCATGCGCCTCGTACCGTTTGTGAGACCCGCAACGCGCATGATGTTACGTGGAAATTCCATAATCCCGCAACCGTTTATATAACGTGGTGCGGCTGATGCCCAGCATCCGGGCTGCCGTGGATTTGTTCCAGTGGTTTTTTTTCAAGGTGTCGAGGATGCGTCGTCTTTCCCGGGCATTGTCCCGGGGCGTGTGGTCCGAAAGGGGCGCTTTGCCCGAAAGAATATCCTGTGGCAGGTCTCCGGCCCGGAGCGTGGATTCCGTGCAAAGGGCGCAGGCGTGCTCCAGGGCGTGGCGCAGTTCGCGAACGTTGCCGGGCCAGGAATGGCCTTGCAGAGCGCGCAGGGCGCCGTCGTCCAGGCCGTGAACGTGTTTTTGGAACCTGTGGGAAAAGCGTTGCGCAAAGGTGTGGGCCAGGGTCGGGATGTCCTCGGTGCGTTCCCGTAACGGGGGCAGCCGCAGTTCCATGACTTTGAGCCGGTAGTAGAGATCAGCCCGAAACAGCCCCTGGCTTACACGGGCGGCAAGGTCCGTGTTTGTGGCGGCCACCACGCGAACATCGGCGCGACGCGTGCGCGATTCTCCGAGGCGCTCGTATTCCCGGCTTTCGAGAAAGCGCAGCAGATGGCGCTGTGTGCCGGGAGAAATGTCGCCGATTTCATCCAGAAACAGGGTGCCGTTTCGGGCGGTTTCGATGCGTCCCGCCCTGTGGCGTATCGCGCCGGTGAAGGCACCTCGGACATGGCCGAACAGTTCCGCATTGAGCAGATTTTCCGAGAGGGCGGCGCAGTTCACCTTGACCAGCGGACCGTGGTGCCGGGGGCTTTGCGCGTGGATGGCCTCGGCCACCAATTCCTTGCCCGTGCCGGATTCTCCGGTGATCAGTACGGTGGAGTCCACCGGACCAACCTGTTGCACGGCGTCAAAGATTCGGCGCATGGCCGGACCTGACCCCACCATGCCGTGAAACTCCCCGCGTTCGCCCAGGCGTTGTTCCAGCTGCGTGATCCGGGTGATGTCGCGCAGCACAAGCACCGCCCCCAGGTTTTGACCGGCTTCGTCCAGCAGGGGGGAGGCGTTGATCGTGACCACTCGGCCCTGTCCGCCCTCCCGTTCCCTCCGGGACAGTTCCCGTCGGTGGTCCCGCACCGGGCCGGACGTGGCCAGCACCGTGCGGGCGAGCTGGACGCAGATGCGGGCCAGGGGATGGTCCGAGGTTGTAAGGTCGCGACCCCGACGGAATCCTGGGCCGCCGGGCCACTGGAGGGCCGCCTCATTCACCCGCCGAACCTTGAGGTCGCGGTCCAGGGTGACGATGGCTTCCGAGATGCTCCGAAAGGCCGCTTTGAGGTCGCCGAGCACCCGTTCCTTTTCCTGCACCGCGCTGTGGGTTTTGGTTATGTCCTGGGCGTAGACGGCCAGGCGGTCGTACGATCCGTCGGCCCGCGCCAGAGGGTAATAGCTGATGGCAAAGCGTCGGCCCCGGTGTTCGTCCTCAAAACGCACGGCTTGTCCCGAGGCGTAGGCCTGGTCAGCCTGTTTCCGGCGGTACGCCGTGATTTCCGGGTTCATGCCCAGGTCGTCCACATTCGTATCCTTCAGCTCTGCCAGGGGCAGCCCCAGGCGGTCCGCCAAGACCTGGTTGGCATAAAGGATGGTTCCGCCCCGTCGAACCAGCAGCAGGGATTCCGTGACCGCTTCCAGCAGTCCGTGCAGGTTGTGCTCCTGCTCCTGCCGTTCTTCCAGCAGACGTTCCCGCTCGCGCAGCACCGCGGCGTGGTTTTGGGCGAGTTGCAGCAGGGGCGGCAGGGTCTCGGGCGGCGCGGGCCAGGGCAGCACATGAAACGCACCGGCCCGCATGGCCTGCTCCGTGTATTTCGTGCCGGGCGTGGCCGTGGTGAGCAGCAGAGGGACCGTGGGAAAGGCCGCGGTGAAGCGCGATATGTGTTGGAGCCGCTCCAGGGGGAGGGCAGGACAGAAGACCAGGTCCGGAGTCCGCGGGCCGCAGTGGGCCGCCGTGTCCAGCCGGGGCGCGGTCCGGACGCGCTGTCCGCATTGCGTCAGGGCGCGGGCAAGTTGCGCCCCGGTGTCGGCGTGGTAGTCGGTCAGCACAATTTGCGCGCCCATGCGTCTCCTCTTTGCCGTGCGTGTTTGTGCCTCGCAGGGCAGCGTTCGGGGGTGTGTCCGTGCCATGCGGGGGTCGGGAAAATCCTACCGTAAAGCCCGCACAAGGAAAAGCCGGGACCAGCAGGTTGTCCGAAAACGGGAAACCGCGTGGCCGCGTTGAACAATGTCAATTATTGCATGCCTGGAGTCCGCAGCAGGCGTGGGCCGCCGCACGCCTGGGCGTTTCCCGTCTTTGCACGGCGGCGGGTTGACTTTTTTATCGGGCGGCCGCGAAATATTGCCAGGTTTCGCGCCTTGGGGTAGAGCAGAACCTTTCTTCCGCAACCACAGCAAGGACGGGACACCGCCATGCATTCCACCGTGACCATTCCCATCATCAACCGGCAGCTCGGCGTCACAGAACTCACCGAACGCGAAGCCGGGCGCATCCGTACCGCCCTGGACACCCCGGACCACAGGCTCGTGGAGATCGTGGGCGCGCTCATCAATATCCACAAAAAGGATTACAACGATACCCGCGCGGTGCGGGTGAAGTTCCGCGACATGCAGGTTCGCGTGGAACGCAAGAACGGGGATTACGTCCTGGTCTGCACGGGCGTGCCGCGTGACTGCCTCTACGACGGGGAACACGTCATTGAACAGTCCGTGGAGCAGGTGTCCTCGGCCCTGCGGGACATCGTGTTTCCGCCGCCCGGGTCGGGAAGCGCCACCTCTGAGGAGCGCTCCGCCTACGTGAAGAAGTTTGTGGAGCATGCGGGATTGCTTTATCGCGGGGAACGCGGCCTGGTTGCCTTCACCTGGGGCGGACATCGCGTCTCCCGCGAGGAGTATGATTTCGCCAAGTCCGTGGCCTACTGGCTGGGGCTGTTTTTGCCGGACATGGAAAACATCACCGGTTGCGGTGAAGGCATCATGAAGGCGCCCTTCAAGGGCGTGCAGGTGGCCTACGGCAAGCAGCGGACTTTCCGGCGCTTCGGGCTTCGGGACTACATCGGATTTACCGAGCAGGGCATCCTGGCGGCCGAGGCGCCCAACGAGCTGGTGAACCGGCTGCTGGTCTTTCCTACCATTGAACAGCGCATGGAGGCGTTTATCCGCGCCTCGCACCGGGGGCGCGCCCATCCCGGCGGTCCCGGCACCATTGAGGAGATCATGACCATGCTGGCCGTGCTCTCCACGCCCGGCAACGAAAAGATTCCCTTTTCCTTCGAGCTGGTGGAGGAGTCGGGCGGCCGGTACTTCAAGCAGTTGGATGAATACCTGACCCTCTGCTTCAAGGACTCCCTGGACGGATTGTACGAGGTGTTCTGCTGCGATCCCCAGACCTACGCCCGCCACGTGGCCGAAACCACGCGCAAGCTGTCCATGCGCTACCTCTGGAACGACAATTTCTTTTTTGAGGAACGGCTCCAGCATCCCTTTGAGGTAACCTTTGAGAGCATGGAGGCGCTGGACCTCTCCCGGGACCAGGAGGCGTTCTCCCTGCTCATCAACCTGCGCCGGTTCTTTTCCGCTGTGGTGCATCTCAGCGTCAAGGATCCGGACATGCTCGACGCCTGGGGGGATGAGCGTCCGTTGATCCGCGGGGACAAGGACATCCTGCGGGCCACGGACGAACTGGTGCGCAAGCTGGAGCGGCAGGGCCGCATTCATGAGGATGTGAAATACGCCCGGCCCTACCGTGTGGAATAACGGTCCGACCGGGCGCTGACGAATCATTCTGGCGGGGCGAGGCTCCGTGTGGCGGCTGGTTCGGGATCAGCCCTGGTCCGCGAGGTGCAGCTCCATGTTCACGAGCTGGCTGTCTTCGGGATCCGTGCTGATCTCAAAGCCGAACTTGCGGGCCAGCCCCTGCATGCCCTGGTTTTCCATCATGGTTTGGCCCACCAGTTTGCTGGTACCGCGTTCGCGGGTGTAATCGATGGATTTTTTGAAGAGCATGGAACCCAGACCCATGCGCTTGAGATCCGAGCGGACCACGATGGCGAATTCCGCCTCGCTGTTGTCGGAGCGGGTGATGGTGCGCGAAACGCCGATGGTTTCAGCTTCGCCCTGTTCCTTTTGCTGCTGGGCGATGAAGGCCATTTCCCGGTCGTAGTCGATCTGGGTGAACCCGGCCAGATCCTTGTGGTCGAACTCCCGGCGCACCACGCCGAAAAAGCGCAGCCTGAGGTCGTCGTCGGACAGGCTGGCCAGGAATTCCCGGTGGGCTGGTTCGTCTTCGGGCCGGATGGGGCGGATCGTGATTTTTGTCCCGTCGTTGAGTACCACGCATTCTTCCAATTCCCGCGGATAGGGGCGGATGGCCAGTCGGCGTGCACCGTCCCCCTCGTATGGGACGATGGTGATGCGGGCCGTGAGCGCGAGCACGCCGAGTTCGTCGGCATAGAGCGGGTTGATGTCCAAACGCAGAATCTGTGGCAGGTCGATGAGCAGCTGGGAAACCTGGATCAGGGTCAGGCAGATATCGTCCAGATCCGCGGCCACCATGCCGGGCGTGCCCTTGAGCAGCCGGGAAATACGGGTTCGGGAGATCAGCTCCCGGGCCAGGCTCATGGACAGGGGTGGCAGGGCCACGGCGCGGTCCATGATGATTTCCCGCGACATGCCGCCATGCCCGAAATACATGATCGGCCCGAAGACCGGGTCCGTGCTGGAGGAGACGAACAATTCGTGGGCTCCGGGGCGGCGGCCCATTTTCTGTACGGTAAAGCCCTCGATGTAGGCGTCCGGCCGTTCTCGGGAGACTCTTCCCAGGATGTTGGCCGCGCCTTCCCAGACCTGTTCCGGGGTTTCCAGATCCAGGAGCACGCCGCCCACGTCGTAGGGCTGGGCGATCTGCGGGGAGCGCAGCTTCAGGGCCACGGGGTAGCCCAGCTCGTCCGCGGCAATGACCGCGTCGCGGGCCGAGACCGCGAGCCGGGTTTCCACCACCGGAATGCCGTAGGCCGCGAGAACATTCTTGGCTTCTGGTTCCGAGAGCGTGTCCCGGCCGTCCGCCAGTGCGTGTTCAACAATGTCCCGTGCGGCCATGGTATCCGGGAAAAAGTCCGTGGGCAGGGAGTCCGGCGTCTCCATGAGCATTTCCTGGTTGCGCCGGAATTCCACCATGTAGAGGTAGGCGCGGATGGCCTTGTCCGGGGTATCGTAGGTGGGAACACCCGCATTGCGGAAAATATCCCGCGCGCGTTCGGCCTTGCCCAGGCCGAGCCAGCAGGCAAAGACCATGCGCCGCACCCGTTTCAGGGAGTCGGCCAGCGCCTGGGCCACTTCCTCCTCGTCCAGCCCGGCAAAGGGAACATGCATGGTCAGCACCGCGTCCACGCCCTTGTCCTTGAGCAGCACGCGCACCAGGTCCGCGTATTCCTTGCCCGAGGCGTTGAAGGGGATGTCCACGGGGTTGGAGCGCGACCATTTGCCGCCCAGGATGTCGTCCACTTTGGCCTTGGTGTCGTCCGAGAGCCGTGCCAGGGAGCCGCCGCCCATGAGCAGGGCGTCCGCCGCCAGGATTCCGGCGGAAACCCCGTTGGTCACAATGGCCAGCCGGTTGCCGCGCACGGGTTTGATGTCCGCCAGAGTACGCGCCGCGTCAAACAGGCCGTCGATGGTGTCCACGCGGAGCATGCCTGCGCGCCGGAAGGCCACGTCGTAAATTTCATCGGAAAGTTTCATCCCCTCCAGGCCCACGTCCCGGCATTCGCGCAGCACGGTCTCCATGGCCTGCCCGGGCCGGATCACGAGCACGGGCTTGTTGCGCGAGGCGGCTCGCGCCGCGGACATGAAGTCCCGCGCATCGCAGACGCTTTCCACGTAGAGCAGGATGGAGCGGGTCAGCGGATCACCGGCCAGATAGTCGAGCACGTCCGAAATATTCACGTCCACGCGTGCGCCCAGGGCCACCATGTGCGAAAAGCCGATGCCCTGGCCTCTGGCCCAGTCCAGCACCGCGGTGAACAGGCTGTCGGATTGGGAGATGAATGCGGTTTTTCCGGGCGGAATCGTGGCGTGGGCGAGGCTGGCGTTGAGGTTGATGCCCGGGGCCATGAAGCCCAGGCATTTCGGGCCGAGCACGCGCATGGACGGACTTTCCGCCGCCTCCAGAATTTCGTTGCGCAGTTTCATGCGCTCGTCCATGTCCATGCCCTGGAATCCGCCGATGAGCATGACGGCGCGGGCGCCGATGGCCCGCAACTGGGCGATGATGTCCGGAGCTTCGGTCACGGGCCGCGACACAATGGCCAGGTCCGGCGCTTTGGGCAGCTTGGCAATGCCCGGATAGGTGAGCACGCCGGAGATGGCTTCGATGTTTTGGCTCACGGGCATGACCGGACCCATGAAGCCGCCGCCCATGATGTTGCGCATGATGATGTTGCCGGGATTGGTCGGTTCGTTGGTGGCGCCGATGACCGCGATGGACTTGGGGCTGAAGAGGTGTTCCAGATTGATGACGCTCATGTGCTTCCCCGTGTGGACCGAATTGTGGTTTTCAATGTTGCTATGGACGTAGCAGATTCGGGGAGGGATGGAAATTGGAATCCGGGGATGCCCTCACCCCCGGAAGGGGAAACCAAGCGTTGCCGCGCCCTTGATCGGGATATTTTTTGTGCGTTGTGGGCGTTTTCTATTGCGGAACGGGCCGTTCTTGCGGCTTAAACCCGTAACCCAGGTCCAGTACCGTGCAACTGCCGTCCGCGTTGCGGCGTATAAGCCGGCCGGAAGCAAGCCGCTGTGTCGGGAGCGCCCGGCAGTCTGCGGCCCGCCTGGTCCGGGAAGGTGATTTCGGCCTGTCCAGGGAAGGACCATCGGTGTTCCCGGGATATTGCTGCATGGTGTTCTCCAGGTGCGTTGGTGTGAGTCGCGCTCGGCATTGTCTGTGGATTGCGGGGCGGGCGTGTTGCCCGCCCCGGTTGCAGGATAAACGGATCTTAGCCCAGGGCGCGCATGACGCATCCTTCGCCGGAAAGGTCGGCCACCAGCGCGTTCAGCGCCGGAGTCCCGGCCGCATCGCTCACGCAGAGCACGATGTCGCCTCCGGAAAGGGAATAATGATCCACGGCCGGGTCGAAATAGCCCGGGGTCTGCGCATCAGAGGGCGTGTCGTCCGTGCGGTAGAGAAAGAGCTGCTGGCCGGGCACGCCGCCCATGAGCCGCATTTGGTCCGAATTATAAGCCATGATTGGTTCTCCTTGGCGTTGCGTTATTGGACGTTGCTATATGGGGATGTTGTCTTATTGGATGACCGCATCGTCGTTGCAGCGGATTTCCACCACGCCGTCCGCGTCGATCAGGCAACTGCCTGCGCAGAGCATGTGGTCCACCAGATGGGCGGCCTTTTCCGGCACCCAGTCCACAAAGGCCTTCACTTCCTGGGCTTCGGCCAGGCCCACGGCATTTTTGTGATACAAAAAGCAGCTGCGCACGCCGTCCGTGAGCGGCAGGCCCGTGTGGAACAGCCAGGTGATGCCCAGCCAGCGGCGGGACTCGGTTCCCTTGAGCCAGGCGTATTGCTCGCCCGCGTAGTCCGCGCTTTTGAACTCGCTGATGTCCAGCAACTCGTTCCACTGATGCGCCCCCACCACGGCGAAACGCTGTCCGTCGTCCGGCACGTCCCCGGCGTTGAGCGTGCCGAAGCCACGCAGGATTTTGTCCTTGGTCAGGCCCGTGCCGCCGTCCTCCAACACGTTGGTGGCCTTGGAGAGCTTGCCGATGACGAGTTCGTCGATCTTTCGGCCCAAGGCCCAGGCTCCGGCATTGGCCGCGATGAGACGTTCGTCCGTGTTGGTGCGCACTTCATCCAGCTTGTCCACGTAGTCGGCCGCGTACCAGTCTTCCAGCGTGCAGTTCACGGTGCCGCGGCTCACGTTCATCAGCGGCACGTTCCCATGGCGCGTTTTGAGTCCGGCCGCGCCCTTGCCGGATTTTTGGAATACGCAGCGCGAACCCTTGACACCGGTCTTGAGTCGCACGGTGTTGCGTAGTTTGGAGCCGCGCTGCTGGTAGGCCAGATGCACGTCCGTGCAGTATTGCGTCACGAACGCCTTGCTGATTTCCATGGTCACAATGGGTACCCTCCTGGGTCGTTTGGGTTGATGCAATGCGCCGCAAGGTGTCCCGTTGCGCATGCGGGGAGGGTTTCCGCCGTTCCTTGGCGGGCGTTGACCGCATGCCCGGGGCCGGGCGTGAACACAGCATAGCCCCGGTATGGCGCATGGGATGAAAACAGAAGGGAATCGGACTGGAAAAAGATAAAAATACCCTGTTGACAGGGGAACCGGGCAGAAAAAGAGTTATTCGATACAATCCAATCAAACCTTGTCCATGGTCATGGTTTTCATGTATCCTGCTCAAACGGGCGTGTGCGCGTTGTGCCTCACTCACCCGCGTTGCGAAGGCGATCCCAAAGACACGAACATTTTTCATATACGGGGGCACCCATGAACAAACACACCAAAGTGAAAGTGGATCCAGTGGTGCGGCGCAATACCGCCGTGCTGCTGGCCGTGGCTACCTTTCTCGGCGGATTATTCCTTGGCTTCAACATCAGCTTTTTTCTCAACGCCGAACGTCAAACCACGCATCCGGTCCCGGCCATGGAGCATGCGGCCCAGGCTCCCGCTGCCGTGGGACCGGATCTGCAACAGCTTGAAAAACAGGCCCAGGCCAATGACCAGGAGCCTCACGCCTGGTTTGACCTGGGGAATGCGTATTACGATACCGGGCAGGCCGCCAAAGCCATTGAAGCGTATCAACGGGGATTGGCCCTGGCCCCGGACCATGCGGACGTGTGGACCGACCTGGGCGTGATGTACCGGCAGACGCAACAGCCGGAAAAGGCCGTGCAAAGCTTTGACCGGGCCATCCAGGAACAGCCGGGACACCAAACCGCGCTGTTCAACAAGGGCATTGTGTTGTTTTTTGATCTGGACGACAGAGACGGGGCTGTTGCGGCCTGGGAGAGCCTTCTGCGTATCAACCCGCAGGCGCAAACACCGGACGGAAAACCATTGCGTGATCTGGTGGAGCGCATCAAAGCCGGGGAAGCAATGTAGCCGCCGGGTAGAGAAAGCGGAGTGCTTTCGGCGACGAGGAGGCCCGCACCCCCTGGATTCCTGTTTCCCGGACTCGCGTTTGCGCGCGGCCAGGGGCGAACAGCGGATCAGCGTCTGGTGGGTGGAGAGGTAAAGTAGGGCGGCAGTGCGTCGCCATGTTGCCCTAAGCTGGGAACGGTCATGGGGGAAAAAGTTTGAGGGGAATCCCTTTCCGAAGAAAGGGATTCCCCTCATGAATTGTACAAATTCGGCTGACGCTACTTGGCGTAGCCCACGGCGCGTTTTTCGCGGATCACGGTCACCCGGATCTGGCCGGGGTAGGTCATGTTGTTTTCGATTTTGTCGGCAATGTCTTTACAGAGCAGGTAGGTGCCGTCGTCTTCCACGCGGTCGGAATCGACCATGACGCGGATTTCCCGGCCCGCTTGAATGGCGTAGGCCTTGGTCACGCCCTTGAATCCGGTGGCGATGCCTTCCAGTTCTTCCAGGCGCTTGACGTAATTTTCAAGCAGTTCCTTGCGTGCTCCGGGCCGTGCGCCGGACAGCGAGTCCGCGGCCTGCACCAGGTTGGCCAGGATGGACTGCGGCGGAATGTCTTCATGGTGCGCGGCAATGGCATGCACGATGGCTTTGGATTCGCCGTGTTTTTTGGCCAGGTCCGCGCCGATGGTGGCGTGCGGTCCTTCGATTTCGTGGTCCACGGCCTTGCCGATGTCGTGCAGCAGTCCGGCGCGTTTGGCCTGTTTTTCATCCAGGCCGAGTTCCGCGGCCATGATGCCACAGAGGAAGGCCACTTCCAGGGAGTGCTGCAGCACGTTCTGGGAGAAGCTGGTGCGGTACTGGAGTTGCCCCAGCAGTTTGATCAGGTCGGGGTGGATGCCGTGCACGCCCACGTCAAAGGTGGCCTGCTCGCCGATTTCCCGCAGTTTGACTTCCAATTCCTGCTGGACCTTGTTCACGATGTCTTCGATGCGCGCCGGGTGGATGCGCCCGTCGTGGATGAGCCGCTCCAGGGCGAGCTTGGCCACTTCGCGCCGCAGCGGGCTGAACGCGGAAAGCACCACGGTTTCCGGGGTGTCGTCGATGATCAGGTCCACGCCGGTGGCGGCTTCCAGGGCGCGGATGTTGCGTCCTTCGCGGCCGATGATCCGGCCCTTCATGTCCTCGGAGGGCAGGGTCACGGCGGTGACGGTATGCTCCCCAGCATATTCGCCCGCGTAGCGTTGTAGAGCCAGGGAAAGGATTTCCTTGGCTTTTTTGTCCGAGGTTTCCTTGGCTTCCATCTCAATGGCGCGGATCATTTTTCCGGCTTCGTGCCGCGTGCGCGACTCGATTTCGGTCATGAGCCGTTCCCGGGCTTCTTCCGCGGTCAGGCCGGAGATTTCCTGGAGTTTGCGATCGTGTTCGTCCCACTGCTTGTCCAGGTCCATTTGGCGGTCTTCAAGCTCTTTTTCCAGCTTGATGAGCCGTTTTTCCATCTGGTTGACTTCCGATTCCTTGCCGGCGACCTTTTCAAGTTTGCCTTCCAGGCGTTCTTCTTTTCCTTGAAGCCGTGCTTCTTGCTTTTTCAGCTCGTTTTCACGGTTTTTGAATTCTTTTTCTTGTTCTTTTTTCTGAGCGTAAATTTCATCCTGGGCCTGAAGCCGCAACTCTTTTCGCAGGGCATCGGCTTCTTTTCGGGACTCTTCCACGATGCGTCGGGCAAGCTCGTTGGCGTCCCCCACCTTTTTCGCGGAGATATGTCTATGCAGCAGGTATCCCGTGCCACTTCCGGCCACGAGTCCCACCAGGGCAAACAGCGCTTCCAACATGGCGCACTCCTTGGTGATATGTTGACAGGTCCACACCTGATATTTCACCTCGTGCGTGGGACGCACGGGCGGTTGTCACTCGCATTCGGTGGGCGCGTGAGGAAGGGTACGGCCAAAGAGCCGCATGGCGGGATTTGGAGAGTGTTCGGCAATGCCGATTCGGGCGGGCGCTCACCTTTTTACAGGTGGCCCGCCGTTATCGTCAGAACAAAGCGGAACCCCGGGAGGCCGTGTTGCCGTCAGTTTTGAACCTGGTTTGACCAGGTGGGCTCCGCCGGCCACCATCAGGCTTCCCGACATAGCCGGGCATGCACACAGGTTGGCTCGGGCTTGGATCCCGTTTTGAGTGTATTGGCTCAAAAACCATCGGACAATCACCAACTCCCCAGGGTATTTGCCTTTTGAACCGGACTATTTGTCCGGATTATCTCTCCAAGAGCTCGCCGATTCGATCTTCCATCTGCCTTCGGGCGGCTTCGGACTCCAAAAAGTCGTCGGCCAGGCCGAGGGCCACGCACGCGAGCAGCTTATCTTTGCTGATGCTGCCACCGCTCTTGCTCAAGCTGTTCACTCGCTCTTCAAGCAGGGCCTTGGCGGCTTCGATGCGGTCCGCTTCAGCGTCGGTCCGGAACGTGACTTCCAGCCCACACAGGGAAAGGGAATAGCGCGGCATGGCACGGTCCCCTTATCCGGACTGTTCCTCGATCCGCTCCAGGAGGCGTTCGATGCGCGATTGCACCTGCCGCCTGTTGTCGGTTTCCTGCTCGACCAGTGCCGTAAGGCGTTGGTTTTCTTCCTCCAACGTCTTTATTTTGTTTAGCATCTCGTCAAACTTTGATTCCAGCCGAGCAATGATTTCCATGGTTCCGTACTATCCCGTTCTTTGTCGAAAATCAAGAGCGCGTATGGCGACGCGCGATATTGGTCTGTTTGCCTCGAGCCACGCCCAGATTGCCGTCCGGGATATTCTTCGTAATGACCGAACCTGCGGCCACCAGCGACCCTTCTCCAACGGTGACCGGAGCCACCAGAGCGGTGTTGGAGCCGATGAAGGCATTGTCTTTGATCACGGTTCGGTGTTTGTTTGTTCCGTCGTAGTTGCAGGTGATGGTACCCGCCCCCACGTTCACCCCGGAGCCGATGTCCGCATCGCCCACGTAGGTGAGGTGGTTGACCTTGGCACCGGAGCCGATGGTGGCTTTTTTCACCTCGCAGAAATTGCCCACTTTGGCGCCCGGCAGCAACTCTGCCTGGGGCCGGAGCCGGGCGTACGGGCCAACGATGCAATCCCGGCCGACACGGGCCTGCTCCAAGTGGGAAAAGGCGCGTATCAGGGCACCAGCTTCCACATGGCTGTCTTCCAGCCGGGTATTGGACTGCACTGTGGCGCCCTGGGCCACATGGGTGGACCCGTACAATTCCAGAGGACCGTGCAGCTCCGCACCGGGGTCCAGGGTCACCCGCGGGCCGATGACCGCGCTTTCCGGAGCGTGGATGATCACGCCGTTGTCCAGCCAGTCCGAAACAATGCGTTTGCGCAGGGAAAATTCCGCCTGGACCAGCTCCTTGGGCGAGTTGACGCCCATGAGGTTGGGATCGCTCCCGCAGTTGTAGCCGATGACCACGCGTCCTCGCTTGACGCCAAGGCCCACCAGATCGGTGATGTAGTATTCGCCGCTTTTATTTTCCTTGGTCAGCTCGCCGAGCAGGTCTTTGATCGCGGCCAGTCGCAACAGGTACAGGCCTGCATTGACCTCGCCGGTCATGGGACCGTGCTCCGCGATGTCGTAATCCTTGGCTTCCACAATGGCCCGCACCTGGCCTTCCTTGGTGCGGATCACGCGGCCGAAGGAGCCGGGATTTTTCAGGGTGATGGTCATGAAGGCCACGTCCGCCTGCATGTCACGGGTGGTGGCTTCCAAAAAACCTTCCAGGGGAGCGCTGCCCATGAGCGGGGTGTCGCCGTTGGCCACGAATACGTTTTCGCAGCCCATGCGTTCCAGTTCTTCAAAGGATTCCATCAGGGCATGGCCGGTACCGAGCTGATCGGCCTGGACAATGAACCCGTCGGCAAAGGCGGGGAACCGCTGGGCCACTTCGTCGCGGCCGTGGCCAACAACGGTACGCACATGGTCACCGAAAAGAGGTGTCAGTGCCTGATATACGTAGTGGAGCATGGGTTCGCCGAGGATTTCCTGGAGAACCTTGGGGCGCGGGGAATGCATGCGGGTGCCTTTTCCCGCGGCAAGAACCAGGGCCGCTGTATGGGTATCGTACACGGTTTGCGCTCCTTTGTATGTCTATCTTCCTGAAAGGGAGTAGCTTTTCCGGCCCTGCATGGCAAGTCCCCAACCGATTTGATTCATTACCGCACAAATAAACGGGCGGACCGGTTTCCCGATCCGCCCGTTGCTGACGTGATATCGTGGTTGTGCCTAGCAGGTGCCTGCCTGAGAGCCGCTTTCACGGCAGCTCATGCGGGCGATGGCCCGGCGCAGGGCCGCTTGGTTGCGTGCCCAGTCCACGTTTTCTTTGACTTTGGCCGTACGCTGTTCAGCGCGTTCACGGGCCTTGCGAGCGCGATCGATGTCGATCTCGGACGCCTTTTCCGCGACTTCGGCCAGTACTGTCATCTTATTTCCACTCACTTCGGCGAACCCGCCGGCGACAAAGACGTAATAGGACTTGCCGCCGTTTTTAAAATGCAGGTTGCCGATGCCCAGAGCGGAGAGGAAGGGAATATGGTTCGGCAGTACGCCGAACTCGCCGAGGGCACCGGGAGCGCCCACGTATTCCACGTCCTCTGACAGCACTTTCCTGTCGGGCGTGACGATTTCGAGAAGCAGGGTATTCGCCATGACCACCTCTTCTATGCGTTCTTGGCTTTTTCGACCGCCTCGTCAATGCCGCCGCACATATAGAAGGCCTGCTCGGGCAAGTCATCGAACTTGCCTTCGAGGATGTCGCGGAAGGCGCGAATGGTGTCTTCCAGCTTCACGTATTTGCCGGGAACGCCGGTGAAGGCTTCGGCAACGTGGAAGGGCTGGGACAGGAAGCGCTGGATGCGACGGGCGCGGCCCACGACGAGTTTGTCTTCGTCGGACAGCTCGTCCATACCCAGAATCGCGATGATGTCCTGGAGTTCCTTGTACTTCTGGAGCACCTGCTGCACTTCACGGGCGGTGAAGTAGTGCTCTTCACCCAGAACCAGCGGATCCAGGATGCGGGACGTGGAGTCCAGCGGGTCCACCGCGGGGTAGATGCCCAGCTCGGCGATCTGACGGGACAGAACCAGCGTACCGTCAAGGTGCGAGAAGGTCGTGGCCGGCGCGGGGTCGGTCAAGTCATCCGCGGGGACGTACACGGCCTGCACCGAGGTGATGGAACCCTTGGTGGTGGAGGTGATGCGTTCCTGCAGGGCGCCGAGGTCGGTACCCAGAGTGGGCTGGTAACCCACCGCGGAAGGCATGCGGCCCAGAAGTGCGGACACCTCGGAACCGGCCTGGGTGAAGCGGAAGATGTTGTCGATGAAGAGCAACACGTCCTGGCCTTCTTCGTCACGGAAGTATTCCGCGCAGGTCAGGCCGGTGAGGGCGACACGGGCACGGGCTCCCGGAGGCTCGTTCATCTGGCCGTACACCAACGCGGCTTTCTCCAGAATGCCGGCGTCCTTGAACTCGTGGTAGAGGTCGTTGCCCTCACGGGTACGCTCACCAACACCGGCGAACACGGACAGGCCGCCGTGCTGCTTGGCGATGTTGTTGATCATTTCCATCAGGATAACGGTCTTGCCCACACCGGCGCCGCCGAACAGACCCATTTTGCCGCCCTTGGGGAAGGGAATCAGCAGGTCCACGACCTTGATGCCGGTTTCCAGCAGTTCCACCTTGGTGGACTGCTCAGTGAAGTTCGGGGCAGCGCGGTGAATGGGGAGGCTCTTTTTCGCCTCGACCGGGCCCAGTTCGTCCACGGGACGGCCGACCACGTTGATGATGCGGCCGAGCGCCTCTTTGCCGACAGGCACGGTGATGGCCTCGCCGGTGTCGGACACTTCCATGCCGCGGACCAGACCTTCGGTGGCATCCATGGCGATGGTGCGCACCACGTTGTCGCCCAGGTGCTGGGCCACTTCGCAGATCAGCTCGGGCGCGTCCGTGTTGTTCGGGTTTTTGATTTCCAGCGCGTTCATGATGCTGGGCAGGTTGCCTTCAGGAAACTCCACGTCGACAACCGCGCCGATAACCTGCACGATTTTTCCAACGTTGCTCATTGCTCTTCCCCTTTTTATCCATTCAGCGCTTCAGCGCCGCCGACGATGTCCATCAGTTCCTTGGTAATGACCGCCTGACGCGTCTTGTTGTAAAGCAGAGTCAGGGAATCGGTCATGTCATCACAAGCCCTGGTCGCGTTGTCCATGGCCGCCATGCGTGCGGCATGTTCGGACGCGGAGGTATCGAGAAGGCCGCGGTAGACCTGAACCTTGACGAACCGCGGAAGCAGTTCGGCCAGCAGGCCTTCCACGGAAGGCTCGTAGATGAATTCCTGGGAGGCGGCGGAGCCGCTTTCCTCGGCTTCGGCCTCCTCGGGAGCGAGAGGCAGCACGGGCAGAACAACGGGCTCCTGCCGGGCCATGCTGATGAACTCGCCGTATACGAGGGTGGCTTCGTCCAGTTCGCCCTGGATGTAGGCGTCAATGAGCATGTTGCCCACTTCCATGCCCAGGGTGAAGTCAAAGGTTCCCATGGCGTCGCGGTAGCTCTTCACGATTTCGTGTTCGAGTTTTTTCGCGGCCTCGGCACCCTTTTTCCCGACGCAGTAGAATTTGACCGTTTTTCCTTCGGCCGCCTTCTCGGTGGCCAGTTTGATGGCCGCCTTGATCAGGTTGGTGTTGAAGCTGCCGCAAAGTCCGCGGTCCGAGGTCACCAATACGATTCCGGAGGTTTTGATCTCGTCGCGCACCTCAAGGAGGGGATGCACGGAGGGATCGGCCCCACCGGCCAATTCGCGCAGCATCTCATAGAACTTGGAGGCGTAGGGGCGGAACCGTTCGATCCGCTCCTGGGCCTTACGCAGCTTGGCCGAGGCCACCATGTTCATGGCCTTGGTGATCTGCTTCGTCTTTTTGATGCTTGCGATCTTGTTTTGAACATCCCTAAGTGATGCCATAGTCACCCCCCAGGGTTAAGCGCGGAAGCCTTTCTTAAACTCTTCGATGGCGTCCCCGATTTTTTTGGACAGCTCGTCGTCCAAAGCCTGCTTTTCCTTGATCTCGGCCAGGATGTCGGCCTTGGAGTTGCGCAGGAAGTCGAGCAACTCGGCCTCGAATTTACGGATGGCCTCGACGGGAACGTCGTCCATGTAGCCCTTGGCACCGGCGAAGATGGACGCGACCTGCTCCTGGGCTTCCAGGGGCTGGTACTGCGGCTGCTTGAGCAGTTCCACCATGCGGGCGCCGCGGTTCAGCTTGGCCTGGGTGGCTTTGTCCAGGTCGGAGCCGAACTGCGCGAACGCGGCCAACTCACGGTACTGGGCAAGGTCCAGACGCAAGGTACCGGCGACCTGCTTCATGGCTTTGATCTGGGCGGCACCACCCACGCGGGAGACGGACAGGCCGACGTTGATGGCGGGACGCACACCAGCGTTGAACAGGTTCGGCTCCAGGTAGATCTGACCGTCGGTGATGGAGATCACGTTGGTCGGAATGTAGGCGGACACGTCACCGGCCTGGGTCTCAATGACGGGCAGGGCGGTCAGGGAACCGGCACCGTACTTGTCGTCCATTTTGGCGGCACGTTCCAGCAGGCGGGAGTGGAGGTAGAACACGTCGCCGGGGAAGGCCTCACGTCCCGGAGGACGACGAAGCAGCAGGGACATCTGGCGATAGGCCACAGCCTGCTTGGAAAGGTCATCGTAGATGATCAGGGCGTGCTTGCCGTTGTCGCGGTAGTACTCGGCCATGGCGCAACCGGAGTACGCGGCGATGAATTGCAGCGGCGCAGGCTCGGAGGCGGTGGCGGAGATGATGGTGGTGTATTCCATGGCGCCGTACTTGCGCAGGGTGTCGGCCACCAGGGCAACGGAAGCTTTCTTCTGGCCGACGGCCACGTAGAAGCAATGCACGTCCGTGTTCTTCTGGGCGAGGATGGCGTCAACGCCGATGGCGGTCTTACCGACCTGGCGGTCACCAATGATCAGCTCGCGCTGTCCGCGTCCCACCGGGGTCATGGCGTCAACGGCCTTCAGACCGGTGTAGCAAGGCTCATGCACCGACTTACGGGGGATGATGCCGGGAGCCTTGAGTTCCACCGGGCGGGTTTCCGTGGCGTCCAAGGGTCCGAGACCGTCAATGGGCTGACCCAGCGGATCGAGCACGCGGCCCATGACCGCATCGCCAACGGGCACGGAGAAGATCTGGCCGGTCCGCTTGACCGTGTCGCCTTCCTTGATGTGCGTGTCTTCGCCGAGCAGCGCGACACCCACGTTGTCCTCTTCCAGGTTGAGCACCATACCCTTGACGCCGCCGGGGAATTCCAGCAGCTCCATGGCCATGGCGTTCTCGACGCCGTGCACGCGGGCGATACCGTCACCCACGTACAGCACGGTGCCGGTTTCGCTCATCTCGACCCGAGACTCATAATTTTGAATCTGATCTTCAATGATCTTGCTGATTTCTTCTGCTTTGATCTGCATGGCCCTACTCACCCCTTTTGATCTGTTCTTTCAAAATGTCGAGCTGAGCGCGGAGGCTCGCGTCCAGCACTTTGTCGCCAACTTTGAGCACGACGCCACCGAGAATTTGCTGATCGGCGGCGAAATCCAGATCGAGTTTCTTTCCGGTCTGCTTTTCCAGTTTTTCGGTCAGCTCCTTGCGGCGCACGTCCGAAAGCTCGAAGGCAGTGACCAGGGAGCCGGAAACGACGCCTTGGGCCTGATCGAGCATTTTCTGGTAATCGGCGGCAATGAAAGGCAGCACGTCCACCCGGTCCTTATCGGCCAGGAGTTCGCAGAAGTTCTGCATCATCGGACCGACAGACACCTTTTCCGCGATCTTTTTCAGCACTTGCTTTTTTTCTTCGGCGCTGAAGGCGGGGTTCTTGAAGAACGCGAACGCCTGGGGCGAAGCGTCGAGAACACCGGCGAGCGCGGCCAACTCCTTGCCGAACGCGTCCAGCTCTTTTTCACCGGCTTTGCTGCCCACGGCAAAGAGAGCTTTGGCGTATCTGCGAGCTACAACGTTCCCGGTCAATTGAGCACCACCTTTGTTAAGTATTCGTCCACAAGCCGTTCATGGTCGTTTTCGGAAAGCTTTTCCTTGACCATTTTTGCAGCCGCGTCCGCCACGAGGTCGGCCATTTCAGCGCGCATGGTGTCCATGGCGGCCTTGGCTTCGTTCTCGGCCGTGCGTTTGGCTTGTTCTTTCATGGCCTCGGCGTCGCGTTCGGCCTTCTCAATGATGGCGACCTTCATGGCCTCACCCTGCTTCTGGGCGTCATCAAGAATTTTTTGCTTTTCCTGGTTCAGGTTGGCAATGCCGCGTTCAACGTTCCGAAGCTGTTCCTCGGCCTGGGCTTTGCGGGTCTCGAGGTCGTCGAGTTCCGCACGGATGTCCTTCCGCCGTCCGCCGAAGAGCGCCTTCAGCTTGTCACCGGCCGCCCACCAGATGATTCCCAAAAAGATCACCAGGTTGACGACACGAAGGGCGAAGTTGCCCCAGGGGACACCGTGAGCTTCCGCATGACCTCCCTCGTGCGCGGCCTCGGCCGCTTCAGCGCCGTGGCCCGTGGCAAAGGCGATGCCTGCCAGACCCAGCACCATCGCGGCGACCAGCGCCCAGAGTGCGAACCGTCTCAATTTCAAAACGAACCCCTCCTTACCGATCAGTTATGCTTGGCCAAGAATCTTGTTCGTGGCCTTCTGCGCGTAGCCGTCCACATCCTTTTTCAACGCATCCATGGCGCTCTTGACCTCGGACTCGATCTGAGCCTCGGCCTCGCGCAGCGTAGTGGCGGCCTGCTGGCCGGCGGCGGACATGAGTTCCTGCTCTTTGGAAGTGCCTTCCTCCTTGAGCCGGGTACGAACCTCGACGCCTTCCTTTCGGGCGGCATCCAGGGCGGCCTCGTAGTCCTTGAGCTTGGTGTCGGCATCGGACGTGAACTGCTCGATACCTCCCATCTGCTCGGCCATCAGTTCCTTGCGTTTTTGGATGATACCGCGGATGGGCTTGATCAGCGCCCAGTTCAGCAGCACCACGAGCAACAGGAAGTTGATGAATTGGATGTAGATTGAATTATCCGGTATAACCATACGCTCTCCCCCGACTGAGGTTGTGAAATTTGGGTCAAAGTGCTTGCGCTTTATCTCACTTTACCAGTCCTGTCAAAGGCTTTTTGTGTTAAGCCTTTGGTGTCGAACGGCTCAAATAGCCGAAAATAATTGATTTAATTATTGGGAGGGAACAGGGAGGGTCAGCTCTCCGAGCCGGAGGGCAGGGCGTCCTGCGAGCCCATGGTCAGCTTGCCTTCCAGCACAGCGCCTTCGTCCATGATCAGCACCGGCGTGCGGATATCTCCTTTCATATCGGCACTTTTCTTCAAGGCGACCTTCTGGCGCGCCTCCACTTCCCCTGTGAGCCGCCCGGAAAGCACCAGCTGGCCGACCCGGATGGTGCCTTCCACCACCGCGTCCTTGCCGATGACCAGGGTGCCGTCGGAGTCCACCTCGCCGGTGAAGCTGCCGTCGATGCGTACAGAGCCTTGAAAGTTCAGTTTTCCGTGATAGTTGGTACCCGCACCAAGAAAGGCGTTGATTTCGTCCTTTGCCATTGCTTTTCCTCCTCTCGTCCACCGGTCGCGTCAGACCTGTTTGAACAAAAACTTGCGCATGGAAACATTGAGCACAAGCCCCACCAGACTGAAGTTCACCAGGGTAGCGCTGCCGCCATAACTCAAGAATGGCAGGGGGATGCCCACCACCGGCAGGACGCCAAGAACCATACCCATATTTATAAGGATTTGCCAGAAAAAATAGAAGAACACTCCTGCCGCAAGATAACTGCCGAAAAGATCTTTGGCCTCACGGGCCACTTGTGCAATTTGGTACAAGAAGGCGCAGAACAGGGTCAGCAGGGCCATGCTGCCAACGAACCCCCATTCTTCCGCAAACACGGCCAGAGCGAAGTCCGTGTGTTTTTCGGGCAGGAATCGGTAATGGCTCTGGGTGCCGCCCAAAAAGCCCTTGCCCCATATTTCGCCCGAGCCTACGGCGATTTCCGACTGGAGCTTGTGGTAGCCCGCGCCCTTGGGATCGCTCTCCGGGTTCAGAAAGGAAATGATGCGCCGTTTTTGATAGTCATGCAGGGCAAACCAGCCCAGGGGGAGCAGCGCAGGCACGGCGACCACGGCCGTGCGCAATACCCGGGAGGTAAGGCCGCGGTAGAGAATCATGCCGCCGAGAATGAGCAGCACGGAAAGGCCCGAACCCAGGTCCGGCTGCATGGCCACGAGCAGGGCCGGCAGCGAACAGATGCCCAGCACCAGAAACAGCGGCAGAAAATCCAATTTGCCCGTATCCCGGGAGAGCAGACGCGCCCCCAGGACCAACACGCTGATCTTGGCCAGTTCGCTGGGTTGGAAGTGCATGAACCCCAGGTCCAGCCAGCGGCGCGCCCCATAGATGGTCTTGCCCACGAAGAACACCGACACCAGCAGGATCACCGTGACCCAAAATAGAGGCCAGGCCGCGGTTTTGAGATGCCGGTAGTCCACGAGCATGAACACGGCCATGCAGGGCAGACCCATGAGTCCCCAGATGAGTTGTTTTTGAAAATAGGGATCTACGTTCAGCCCCTCTTCCATGCGGAATCCGCTGGCCGAGTACAGGTTCAGCACGCCGAGGAAGAAGAGTACGGCCGTGATGCCCACAAGGGGCCAATTGATGGAGAGCAGCATCTTGCGTTCCATGGCACCCTACCGATGTCCGCGCTTGGCGCGGGGAAACAGGTAATCCAGACAGGCCTTGACCACCGGACCGGCACCCGAGGATCCGTGCAGGCCATGCTCCACCATGACCACCACGGCGTAGCGCCGCCCGTCCCGTTCGCCGAATCCGGCCATCCAGGCGTGGTCGCGCAGCCGGTAGGGGATTTCATGATCCTTCATGGCCTTGAGTTCGTCCGTGAGCCGGGTGACCTGCGCCGTGCCGGTTTTGGCTCCCACGGTCACGCCGGGCGTGCGGGCGCGCCAGCAGGTGCCGGAGGGGTCCACCACGGTATGCACCATGGCGCTTTTGATCAGCATGCGTTGATATTCGTCCAGGGGGACATCGCTTTGCACCTCGGGTGGTGCGTCGGCCAGCAGTTGCGGTTTGAGCAGCTTGCCGCCGTTGATCAGGGCGGAAATGTAGCGCGCCACCTGAAGCGGGGTGACCAGCGTATAGCCCTGGCCGATGGAAAAGTTTAAATCCTCGCCTTTTTGCCAGCGTTCGCCAAAGGTTTTTTCCTTCCATTCCCGGGTGGGGATGTTGCCGCCCTTTTCATGGGGCAGGTCAATGCCCGTGGGCTTGCCAAACCCCGCGGCAAACGAGAATTTGCTGATGCGGTCCACGCCCAGCTTCATGCCCAGGCGGTAAAAATAGACGTCGCAGGACTCCACCAGGGCGCGGCGCAGGTTCACGTTGCCGTGTCCGCCGCGTCGCCAGCAGCGAAAGGTGTGGCTGCCGAGTTTCAGATACCCGGGACAAAAGACCGTTTCCGAGGGATTGAGCATGTTTTCGTGCAGGCCGCATCCGGCCATGACCAGCTTGAACACCGAACCCGGCGGGTAGGCGGACTGTGTGACCCGGTTGAGCAGGGGGTGCATGGGGTCATCGGAAAGGGCGCGCCATTCCTTGGTACTGATGCCGCCGGTAAAATGGTTCGCGTCAAAAGTGGGCGCACTGACCAGGGCCATGATCTGGCCGGTGTCGGAATCCATGACCACCACCACGCCTTCCTTGCCTTGCATGGCGTCGTGCACGAGCTGCTGCAGACCCAGGTCGATGGACAGGGTCACATCCTGCCCGGCCTCGGGGGGCTGGGTGTTCACCTCGGCCATGCGGCGGCCGGTCACGTCCACTTCGAATTCGCGTACGCCCTTGACCCCGCGCAACTGCGGTTCCAAGACCTGTTCCAGCCCGAGCTTGCCCACGTGGTCGCCCAGGGAAAGCCCGGGATCGGCTTCCAATTCGTTTTCATTGGCCTCGGCCACGTAGCCGAGCACATGGCAAAACAGTTCCCCAAAGGCATAGTTGCGGCGGGAGCGGACCAGGATTTCCAGCCCGGGCCAGCGGAGTTTGTTGGCCTCCACAGCGGCCACTTGTTCAAAGCTCAAATCCTGGCTGATGATCAGCGGCTCGAATGGTTTGACCTTGCCCCGGCCGCGGAGGTAGACGCGCTCCACCTTTTTCCGGTCCAGGTCCAGCCAGCGGCTGACCATGTCCAGAGTGGCTTCCACGTCCTGGCATTCCTCGCGCACGATGCCCAGGGCATAGGCGGGTTCGTTGGTGGCCAGCAGCTCCCCGTCTCGCGCCCGGATGAGTCCGCGCGGAGCGTAGACGTGTTCCTGGCGGAGCTGGTTGGCCCGCGCCTTGCGGGCAAACTCCCGGCCCTCATGCACCTGAAGGTACCAGAACCGGAGCGTGAACAGGCCGAACAGCAGCAGGACAAGCAGTTGCAGCAGCAATTGCCCGTGACGGGGTGGTTCCTTGTCCTGGGGGCTAAGCAGTCCGCTCATCTTCCTTCAATCGCTCCGGGAAAATTTTATGGATGATGTACCAAAGAGGCGGGAACAAGGCGGCCTGGGCCACGGATTCCCAGAGGGCGTGTTCCCAGGTGAAGCCCATTCCTTCCAACTGGGTCAGGGAATAGGTCAGGCTGAAGTGCAGCAGGCCGAGAAACACGGCCAACACCCCGACCAGTGCGCCGCTGCGTGGATCGAAGAAACGGCGGCCCAGCTCAAAAACAAGCAGGATCAGGCCGTACCAGGCCAGCCCGTATCCGAACCCGAGGCCACCCATGCCGTCCTGGAGCAGCACGGCAAAGCCCACCAGCCAGGCCGAGCTTCGCCACCAGTTTTCTTCCTGCAGGCTGACCACCACGCCCGGAACAATGAAATCCAGGCCAGGGAAAAAATATTGCAGCCAGACCGCCACCAGGCAGTAGAGCAGCCACCAGATCAGGCCGAGCATCTCAATGCCCTCCGGTGGCCTTGACCGCCGGACGCATGAGCAACGCCTCTTCCAGTTCGCGCACATCCACCAGCGGACGGGCCGAGACATCCAGGAACAGGGAAAGTTCGGAGCGGTCCACGCGGGTGATCACGGCCACGGGCAGGCCTTTGGGGAAGATGCCGTCCATGCCCGAGGTGACCAGCAGTTCGCCGGGCTGCAGTTCCGCGTTGATGTTCATATACCGGATGGCCAGCTCCTTGCCCGGGCCGCGGCCGAAGGCCACGCCCTTGGTGCGGTGTTCCTGGCCCACCACGGCCACGGCGCTGTTCACGTCCGTGAGCAGAAGCACCTGCGAAATGGAAACGCCGCTTTCCATGACGCGGCCCACCACGCCCCGGGTGGTGACCAGGGGCATGTCGTCGGCAACGCCGCTGAACATGCCTTTGTCCACCAGGATGCTTTCCAGGGCGGCGGCCGGTCCCATTCGTTGCGCCACAACGCGCACGCCTTCCGTGGTCCAGCCTTTGGGGGGGTGGAAGCGCAGCAGCCGTTCCAACCGTCGTGTTGCCGCGGCCTGTTCGCGCAGGGCGACGTTTTCCAGGGCGATGCGGTCCAGCTCTTGGCGCAGGCGTTCGTTTTCCCTCTCCACGCCCACAAGAAAGGCATACTGATGCCAGGCGTCGGAGGTTTTGTCCGCGATCCAGCGGCCCGGCTGCAAGGCCCAGCCCGTTACCTCCAGTCCGGTCACTGACGTGAGTGCGTCAAGATGCCCGGTCCGCAGGTTCCAGGTGTAGAGGGCCAGGTAGAGAAACAACCCGGCCAGGGCGATGACGGCGAGCCGGCGCGGCCTCACGGGCTAGTCCGAGCAAATTTCGCGGTAGAGGTCGATATTGTCCAGGGCGCGGCCCGATCCGAGCACCACGGCCGTGAGCGGATCATCCACCACGGTAATGGGCAGCTGGGTTTCGTGTTGGAGCAGGGCGTCCAGGCCGTTGAGCAGAGCGCCGCCGCCCGTGAGCACGATGCCCCGGTCCACGATGTCCGCAGCCAGTTCCGGCGGGGTCTGTTCCAGGGCGATGCGCACTCCCTGCACAATGCCATCCACCTGTTCGGCAATGGCCTCGCGTACTTCCTCATCGTTGACGGTGCGGTTTTGGGGGATGCCCGTGACCAGATCGCGTCCCTTGATTTCCATTTCGCGTTCGCCGTCCACGGGGTAGGCCGAGCCGACGGTCATCTTGATTTCCTCGGCCGTGGATTCTCCGATGAGCATGTTGTACTTGCGTTTGACGTACTGCATGATGGCTTCGTCCATCTTGTCGCCGCCGATGCGTACGCTTTTGGCATAGACGATGCCGGAAAGGGAGATGACCGCGATTTCCGTGGTGCCGCCGCCGATGTCCACCACCATATTGGAGGTGGGTTCGGTGATGGGCAGGTCCGCGCCAATGGCCGCGGCCATGGGTTCCTCAATGAGGTAGACCTCGCGGGCGCCGGCGGACTGCGCGGATTCGCGCACGGCCCGTTTTTCCACCTGGGTGATGCCCGTGGGTACGCAGATCATGATCCGGGGGCGCACCAGACGGCGGGAGTTGTGGACTTTGGCGATGAAGTGGCGCAACATGGCTTCAGTGACTTCAAAGTCCGCAATGACGCCGTCCTTCATGGGCCGGATGGCCACGATGTTGCCGGGAGTGCGGCCGAGCATTTTTTTGGCTTCGGCACCCACGGCCAGGACGGTCTTGCCTCCGCGTGAGTCTTTTTTCACGGCAACCACGGAAGGTTCGGAGAGCAACACTCCCTTGCCTTTCACATACACCAGCGTATTGGCCGTCCCCAGGTCGATGGCGAGATCCGTTGAAAACGAGCCTACAAATTTGTCGAAAACTTTCATTCGATGTGCTTCCCCTGCGAGGTGAACGGATGGTATCGCCCTGGCTGGACATGCGCTTCGGCGCCTGCCACAAGCGATGATGCAATTGACCTAACAGAAGAAACCTTGGGGGGCAACAGCCCGCCGCATTCACCGCCATGAATCAGCATACCCCGTATCTCGCTCTTTCCGCGTATCTGCGCGCCCGATTCGGGGAACGCGTGCAAAAGATTCCGCTGGACGCGGGCTTTTTTTGTCCCAACCGGGACGGCACGCTTTCCCGCACGGGCTGTACGTTTTGCAACGCCCGGGGGTCCGGTTCCGGGCTGCTGGCCCAGGGCATGGATCTGGCCGACCAGTGGGAACATTGGCGCGCCCGTCTGGGCAAGCGATACAAGGCCCGGCTCTTTCTTGCGTATCTGCAATCCTTTTCCAATACCTACGGACCGTTGGAGAAGCTGCAAAACAGTCTTGACCAGATTCGCGATCTGCCCGGACGGGTGGGGCTGTGCATCGGCACACGGCCGGACTGTCTGGACGCGGCCAAGTTGGATCTGCTGGCGCAGGTGGAGGGGGAAACCTGGCTGGATCTGGGCTTGCAGAGCAGCAACGACCACACCCTGCAACGCATCAACCGGGGGCATGATGCGGCCTGCTTTGCCGCAGCCGCTGAAGCGGCCGCACAGCGCGGACTGAAGGTCTGCGCGCATCTCATCGGTGGGTTGCCCGGGGAAGGGCCGGAGGATTTTTTACGCAGCGTCCGGTTCCTCGACGCCCTGCCCGTGGCCGGGGTCAAGTTCCACAATTTGTACGTCTGCCGCAACACGCCCCTGGAACGGGAGCTGGCAGGCGGCGGATTGGAATTGTGGGATAAGCGGACCTATGTGCAGAGCGTGTGCCGCGCTTTGGGGCTGCTTCGGCCCGACATCGTGATTCACCGGCTCAACGGCGATCCCGCGCCCGGGGAGCTGGTTGCTCCGGCCTGGGCCGCGGACAAGCAGACCCTGCGCAACGAGATCCACGACGAACTGGAGCGGCTCGGACTGCGCCAGGGCGGCGGAGCGTAGCAGCCCGGTGGCGGCCGGTCTTCGGGCGGTGTTGGTTTTTGCAACGTCTAGCTAGGCGGTGCCGGACGGGGGTTCCCCCTGGTCTTCGGCGGGAGCCAGCTCAAAAAGCAGATTGTCCAGCGTCCCCACCAGCTGCACCATGCGGGGCTTGGTGATGAAGGCATCGGCCCCCACCTCGCGGCATTTCACGGCCATTTGCTCATTGATCAGGGAACTGAAGATGATCACCGGGGTCTGCCCGTAGAAGGGATCTTCCTTGATGCGTCGGCAGAGGGTCAGACCGTCCAGCTGGGGCATTTCAATGTCCGTGATGATCAGGTTCACCATGTCGCCTACCGGGATGTTTTGCTCCTCGGCCTGCTTTTTCTTGGCGTTCAGGTACTCGCTGGCGGCAAGGCCGTTTTCAAAGGGCTGGACGTCCGTGTACCCGGATTGCTGGAGAATGGTCAGGATGGTGTGCCGGATGAACGGGGAATCCTCGGCAAGCACCACGTGTTTTCCCGAGCGCATTTCCGGGGTGGCCTCCTCGGGCAGGGCCATTTGCGAGTCCGAATCCAGCTTGGTTTCCGGGAAGAAGTTGGCCACCAGGTATTCAAAGTCCACCAGGAGCACGTCTTTGTCGCCCACATGCACGGACCCGGTGAAGTGCGACGAGAACTGGTTCATATACCCGTCCAGCGGGTCGATTTTGTCCCAGCCGATGCGGTGGATGCGGTTCACGCCATCGGTGAGAAAACTGCATGTCAGGTCGTTGAATTCCGTGACCAGGGCGATGGGCCGTTCCACGTCGTCGCGGTGGCGTACGTTCAGGGCCGCGTAGAGGTCGATGAACGGGAGGGTTTTTTCGCGCCAGAGCAACACGCCGGGCATGGCCGGGTCCGCGTCGGGCGTCCGGGTGAAGCGCTCCTCCTCAAAGGAGATGATTTGTAAAATTTTGGAAACATTGATCCCATAGCTCTGCCCGCCAAGGAAAAACTCCAAAATTTCAACTTCGTTGGTGCCGCTTTCCAGCAAAATGCCCTGGGCGTCCCTGGTATTGTCCATAGTGCTCCTCTCTCGTGCCTGGGATGGTCCTCTACATCACTGTATAGCTTGTCGTGGATTTTCTGGCAACGCCCGGCAACGCTTGTTGCGTTATCTTTGCGCGGTTTTCATTTGGAGGGTTTGGAACGGGCGGTGCAACATCTTGAAACCGATTGGAAATTCGCTTTTCCGATGCGACTTTCCGGGCTTGATGCGCGGGGGGGGATTGGCTACACTCCCGCAAACCCCGACACCGGAGGACAGGATGAGCGACGAAAAAACGTGCAAGGATTATTTAAAGGGCATGCCCTTGCCGGAAGTGGACTTCAAAACCTTTTTGATGTCGTTGTCCTCCTCGGCATTGGTGGCCCTGGGGGAAACCGAGGACCCGGGTACCGGACGGACGGAATACATGCCGCATATCGCCAAGCATACCATCGACATCATCGCCATGCTGCAACAGAAGTTCGAACAGGGGCTGACCGACGAGGAAAGCCGTCTCCTGTGCGAAATGCTGTATAACCTGCGCATGAAATACGTGAACAAGTCCAAGTAGCGGAGCATTGAAATGAGCAATCGGATTCCCGTGGGATTGGTGGGCGTCACCGGCTACACGGGCATGGAATTGGCCCGGATTCTGGCCGGGCATCCCGGCCTGGAACTCGTCAGCGTCACGTCCCGCAAGGAAGCGGGCAAGCGGCTGGAGGATATCTATCCGTTCCTGCGCGGCACCGGACCGGGCGCCCTGGAAATCAGCCTGCCCAGCCCCCGGGAACTGGCCTCCCGCTGCCGACTCGTCTTTCTGGCCGTGCCACATAAGACAGCCATGGAAATGGCCGACGCCCTGCTCTGCGAAAACGTCAAGGTCGTGGACCTCTCCGCGGACTTCCGCATCAATGACAAGGCCGTGTATGAACAGTGGTACGCCACGGAGCACACCCGCGCCCACCGCCTGGAAGAGGCCGTGTACGGCCTGCCCGAGCTGTACCGCGAGGAAATCGTTTCAGCGGATCTGGTGGCCAACCCCGGCTGCTACCCCACGTCGGCCATCCTCGGTCTCTGCCCGGTATTGGCCCGGGGATTGGTGGAAACGGACGGGATCGTCATTGATTCCAAATCCGGCACCTCGGGGGCGGGACGCAAGGCCAAGGTCGGCTCCCTGTTTTGCGAGGTGCACGACTCGTTCCGCGCCTATGGCCTGGGAACGCACCGCCACACCCCGGAGATCGAACAGGAATTGTCCAAGGCGGCGGGGGCGTCGCTGACCGTGTCCTTTAACACGCACTTGCTGCCCATCGACCGGGGGATTTTGAGCACCATCTATACCCGGCTGCGCCCGGGGACGGATCTGGAGACGGTACGCGCCGCCTATGGTGAACAATATCACGGTGAACCCTGGGTGCGTGTGCTGCCTGAGGGAACCCTGCCCGAAACCCGCTGGGTGCGCGGCACGAATTTCTGCGACATCGGCGTGGTGCTGGATTCCCGAACCAATCGGCTGATCATTCTGGCCGCCATCGACAACCTGTGCCGGGGAGCGTCCGGGCAGGCCGTGGTCAACGCCAACCTGATGCTCGGGCTGGAACCGGCCGCCGGACTGCAGGCTGCCCCGCTCATGCCCTAGCAGAACGCTCGGCATGGTCCCTCCATCCTGCCGCGGGGATGGAGCCGGACCCCTGCGCCGTGTTGCGGCGCGTTGGCCCGGATGATTGCCGCGCTTTGCGCTGCACGTTGCTGAAGCGGTTCGCGTGAGGGATTCGTTGAACATCAAAACAAAGGGAGGCCGGGACCAATGGAGTTGACTGCCAATGATTTCAATGACCTGCGCCGCTATATTTATGAGCTGTGCGGGTTGCACATCCCGGATACCAAAGAATATTTGATCACCCAGCGGTTGGGATCGCTCCTGGCCGCCACCGGGGCGGAATCCTGGCGCGAATTCTACGAGTTCTTGCTGCGCGACGGCACGTCCAAACTGCGCAACGACATCATCTCCGCCATCACTACCAATGAAACCAGCTTCTTCCGCGACCAGCACCCCTTTGAGTCCTTTCGGGAGCACATTCTTCCGGAACTGTGCAAAACAGTGATCAAGCGGCAGTTGCGCGGAGACAAGCGGCCCGTGCGGATTTGGTCCGCTGCCGCGTCCACGGGGCAGGAGCCGCTGACCCTGGCCATGATCATCCGCGAACATCTGGAACGGAATCCTGGAAACGGGCTGCGCGCCGAGGATTTTTCCATCCTGGCCACGGACATTTCCGCCCGGGCGTTGGCCCGCGCCATCACCGGGGAATATTCCGAATTCGAACTTTCCCGCGGTCTGCCGGAGAATTTTCGGAAATACTTCACCCCCCGGGCCGGTCGCTTCAAGGCAGCCCCGGAGTTGCAGCAGATGGTGGAGTTCCGGCAGTTCAATCTGCTTGCCGACTATTCCGATTTGGGCAGCTTTGAAACGGTCTTTTGTCGTAACGTACTGATTTATTTCGACCAGGAAACCAAGCGCACCATTGTAACGCGGTTCCGCGACGTGTTGCGTCCCCGGGGACATCTGGTGCTCGGTTCCACTGAGAGCGTGTACGGCCTTTCCGACGATTTCGAGCAGCTTCGGCTGGGCAAGGCGATTCTGTATCGCTTGCGCCAGGCCGAACCCGCCCTGGGCTGATCTCGGGCATCCTGTTTTTGTTTTCCGGGATCGCACCAGCGAGCCGCCGGTTTTGTCCCTCCTCCCCTGCATGCCTCTTTGGTGAATGGTTCGTGGTCCGTAGCCGGCTACGAACATCCGATCCCGCCGTGTTTTTCCTTTTCTGCTTATGCATCTTCCCGGAATATTGCGGGAAAAAATGTCACGCAATCGGCACGATTTCAGCCGGGGTTTGCGGCATGGTCCCGAATACGCCACTGTGGACCGAAACATTTCGTTACGGCCCAGCGCCGGGATGTTCCGGCCATGGCGTCATCTGCAACCCGGTCCGGGGAGGTCCGTTCATGAGCAAGGTACGTGTCCTGTTCATTTGCAACCACAACAGCGCCCGCAGCCAGATGGCCGAGGCGCTGCTGCAACGTTTCGGCGGCGAGGAATTCGAGGTGGAGAGCGCGGGGTTGGAACCTACGCAGATCAATCCCTTGGTGGTGGAGGTCATGCAGGAGGAAGGCATTGACCTGTCCGAAAAGCGTACCCAATCCGTGTTTGATCTGTTTCGCGCCGGGCGGCTCTATGATTATGTGATCACGGTGTGCGATGACGAGCAGGAAAAGAAGTGTCCGGTTTTCCCGGGCGTGGCCAATCGTTGGCACTGGCCGTTTCCCGATCCGGCCAAGGTGACCGGGTCGCATGAGGAAAAACTCGCCCAGGTGCGCGCCATTCGCGAGAGCATCAAGGAGCGGGTCCGCAATCCCTTTACCGGATCGTTTCGGACGGACAGCCCGTTTTCGGAGTAGGCATGCAAGAGTCGGTTCGTATTTTATTTCTCTGCACGGGTAACTCCTGCCGCAGCCAGATGGCCGAGGGATTTGCCAGGGCGTTGCGGCCGGAATTGACCGCTTTTTCCGCCGGAGTGGTGGCGCGCGGGCTGGATCCACTGGCCGTTGAGGTCATGGCCGAGGCGGGCGTGGATATCTCGGGCCAAACCTCTAAGCGACTGGAGGAGCTGTCCGAAGAGACGTTTGATTATGTGGTCACGCTCTGCGGACACGCCAAGGAGCACTGTCCTTTTTTCCCGGGCAGGACCAGGCGCGTACACAAGGGGTTTGACGATCCACCGGAACTGGCCCGCTCCGCCGCAGACCGGGCGGAAACCATGCAGGTCTATCGCCGGGTTCGGGATGAAATTCGGGATTGGGTCATGGGCCTGCCCGGGAATCTGGACGACGAGGCGGGCCAGGCATAGAGCCTGCCCGCAGAAAAGCGCGTATCCGGCTCAGGCCACGGCGAGCCAGTCCCGGCCCAGGTTGTAGCGACGGGAGCGCAGGAACGCGCCGATATCTTCCCGCGCCCCGCGGGAAGCCACATAGGACAGCAGAAAACGGCGTCCCGGCGGCGGCACTTCGTCCCGGTGGCGAACCGGTCGCCCCTGGATCACCTGACCCACCTTGCGCGGATCAAGGTCGTAATACTCAGTGATTTCAATGCCATATTCCGAAAGCATCTCGGCCCGTTTGCGCGTTGGCCGACCCGCTCCCAGCACGCCCACCCGCGGATGGTCGGGGTTATGTTGCGCCAGCCAGCGCGCCAGGTACTTGGCTTTGACGCGGTAGAACGCGGCCGGGTCGTAGCGTGGGTCGGTGCGTGTCAGGCGGGACGGAGGGTCATTCCAGACCAGCAGCTCCGCATCCACCTTTTCCATGAGCACCCCCCGGTCCATGAGCCGGAGCAGGAATTCATAGTCCTCGGGAAAGTCGCCGTCCCGGAATCCGCCGTGCTCCAGAAAGAGTTCCCGCCGGAACATGACGGAAGGAAACGCGAACGGGGATTCCACAAAACGGTTCAGGGAAATGGCCTCGCTGGTCACCAACCGGTTGGTCCAATCCACATATAGGGCGTAGCCCCGGGCGGCATCGCGGTCGCCGCCAAAGCGGACGCGGCTCCCCACCAAGCCCAGTTTGGGCCGTGTGGCCAGCCAGCTGACCTGGGAGGCCAGGCGTTCGGGCAGGGCGAGGTCATCCGCGTCCATGCGGGCCACGAACCTGCCGCGGGATTTTTCCAGGGCGGTGTTCGCGGCCACGGCCACGCCCCCATGACGGATGCGAAACGGCCGCACACGGGCATCGCGCCGGGCGTACTCCCGGAGCACGTTCGAGGTGTTGTCCTTGGAACCGTCGTCCACGGCCACGATCTCGAAATCGGTCCAGGTCTGGGCCAGCAGGCTGTCCAGGCAGGCGGGCAGGGTGCTTTCCGCATTCCAGCAGGGCATGGCCACCGAGACCAGGGGCGTTGATGTTTTTCGGCGCTGATGCAGCATCCAGCCCGTCTAATATGCTCCCTGCCCCGGGTCAATGTGATTCGGAGCAGGCCGGGGGCAAGGATCATTCCGCTGCGATGCGGGGAAGACCGGGAAACAGGCTGCTGGTATTGCAGCCCGATCCCCGGAAGATGGTGCGTCTATTGTTCCGCGACTTCGGGCTGATCCGTGCGCAGCAGATTGAGCGCGCCCTGGTCGTGGATGAACATGTTGTATCCCGAGAGGATGATTTCGCTCACGGTCTGGGAAAAGTCCGAAGGCCTGCCGAATTTGCCGGAATGGACCGGCTCGGGGCGGAAGGTCTTCTGAAATGCCAGGGCGTTGGTGCTCTTGTCCCGAATGCTGTAGGTCACGGCGTATTCCCAATCCACAGAATATCCCAGGTCGTCGATGACGAAATCCGTAACCTCGCCTTCCACGGCGTAGGGCGCGTCCTCCGTGAGGGCGATGCCTGTCTTTTCCAGTTCCAGTGCTGTGGCGCGCCGCACCAGTTGGGCCACATCCGTACTGATGTAGATGTTGCCCAGGGCGGTATTGTGAATCTGATTCTTTTCGGAAACCTCGCCACGTTCAAAGGGGGCGTAGGTGAACTCGTCAATGGAGGCTTTTCCCTGGCAGCGCACGATGTTTTGCGGCTCGTAGGAGTTGACCGGAAGTGTTCCGGCACAGCCGGAAACGAGAAAAACAGCCAGACACATCAGCAGCAAACAAATCTTCTTCATAGTTCCATCTCAGTTTCGTTGTCAGTTCGTGTCGCGTGAAGTCAGGTTCCACAGTGTGCCGCAATCGTACACAAAATCCTTGAAGGGGCGCTTTTTTGGCACAAAAGGGAAGGAAAGGCAATACGGCATGCCGTGACGGAACCGAGGGACCGATTGCCGTGGGCGCTCATCCCTTCTCATGCATGATTCTGAATATTTCCCAATGAAAAGAGCCTGTTCAGCCATTTGCGCTTCGTGAGGGCCGGATTGGTTGTTCAGACAGTATCGGCATTTTTTTGTCAGGATAACGGGTGGTTGATGGCGTTTTTAAAGTGAAACGCCGTTAATTGCAAAAAGGGGGTTGCGGCCTTTGTCTGCTTGTCATACAATCACTCAATCATTCAATCACTCAGTCCAACGAAGTGAGGATGGAGCATGCTGGTTTTGCCGAAACGTTTTCGACCCCGTCACGGGGCATGGAGGCACGGAGCCTTGGCGGTCAAGGTCTTCGAGGACTGCGTCGCGGCCCTCCAAGGTGCGGCAAGGTCCGTGGGTGAAGCCCGCGTTGTCCGTGATTCGGCGAACTGTTTATCTTAACCGACTTTCCGAGCGCCGGAAGGTCAATTTTTTGGAGAACGGCATGGAGGCAGTCGAGATCAATGTGTTGTGGTGCAAGGGCTGCGGCGTATGCGTGGCGTTTTGCCCCAAGAAGGCTCTCTCGCTTGTCGGGGAAAAGGCTCAGGTGGACCCCGAACTGTGCATCGGTTGCGGGATGTGTGAGCTGTACTGTCCCGACCTCGCCATTGTGGTCAACAAGCCGGTCAAAGGGACCGGAAAAGTGACGGAGGAGGCCCGGTCATGAGTGGGGCTCAGCAGGACGTCCGATTTGTTCAGGGCAACGAGGCCTGCGTTCGCGGCGCGTTGTATGCCGGAGTTCGGTTTTTCGCGGGGTATCCCATCACCCCGTCCACGGAAGTGGCCGAGCATCTGGCGGAAAATTTGCCCAAGGTAGGCGGCACCTTCGTGCAGATGGAAGATGAAATTGCTTCCATGTGCGCGGTGTGCGGCGCCTCCCTGGCCGGGGCCAAGGCCATGACCGCCACGAGCGGACCCGGCTTTTCATTGAAACAAGAGGCCATCGGCTACGCGGCCATGGCCGAGATTCCCTGCGTTGTGGTGGATGTGCAGCGCGCCGGTCCGTCCACGGGTCTGGCCACCAAGGTGGCTCAGGCGGATGTGAACCAGGCCCGCTGGGGCACCCACGGGGAACATTCCATCGTGACCCTGACCGCCTCCACAGTGCAGGACATGTTTGCCGTCACCGTTGAAGCGTTCAACATTGCGGAGGCCTACCGCACTCCCGTCATCCTGCTCTTCGACGAGGTCATGGGGCACATGCGTGAGCGTCTGGTGATCCCCCCGGCAGGCGAACTGCCCGTCACCGAGCGTTTGCGCACGGCCGTCAAGCCCGGCGTCAACTATCACCCCTACCTGCCCCGGGAAGACGGCCGTCTGCCCATGTCCGACTACGGCGATATTCATCGCTACCACGTCACGGGCTTGTATCACGACATCTGGGGCTTTCCTACGGAGCAGCCCGAGCAGGTCAACAAGCTGGTGCACCACCTGGTGGACAAGATTGAAGGCCGGGTCAACGAGCTGGCGCGTTGGAAGGAATTCTACATGGAAGACGCCGAGAGCGTGCTCATTTCCTACGGCTCCGCAGCCCGCAGCGCCCGCCATCTGGTGGAGACCAGACGGCAAAAGGGACACCGCGTCGGCCTGCTGGAGCTGCAGACCATCTGGCCGTTCCCCAAGGAATTGGTGCGCGAGAAGACCGCCAACGCCAAGAGCGTCTTTGTAGTGGAAATGAACATGGGACAGGTCATGGCGCAAGTGAAGCAGGCCGTGGACAACCCCGACCATGTCTATCTTGTGAACCGAGTTGACGGAACGCTCGTGACACCGACGGACATCGGCAACGTCATGCGCGTGATTGAAGGGAAGGGGGTGTAACATGGCTTTTCGAGATCTCATCCGCGAGCGCTTTTTTCCGCACATCTGGTGCCCGGGCTGCGGCCACGGCACCGTGCTGAACAGCCTGCTGCACGTGGTGGATAAGCTGGGACTGGACCCGACCTCCATGTGCATGGTTTCGGGCATCGGCTGCTCCGCCCGCATTTCCGGCTATGTGGATTTCCACACCATGCACACCATGCATGGCCGCGCCCTGCCTTGCGCCACGGGCATCAAAATGACCAAGCCCGAGCTGAACGTGGTCGTGCCCATGGGCGACGGCGACGCCATGGCCATCGGCGGCAACCACTTTATCCACGCCTGCCGACGCAATATCGATATGACCGCCATCGTGCTGAATAACCGCATCTACGGCATGACCGGCGGACAGTATTCCCCGCTTTCCGGCCGGGGCGTGTTGGCCACCACCGCGCCCTACCGCAGCATTGACGACGATTTCGATGCCGTTGAGCTGGCCAGGGGCGCCGGAGCCACATTCGTGGCCCGCACCACCGCCTTCCATGTCAAGGAACTGAGCAAGATCCTGACCAAGGCCATTGAGCACAAGGGATTCTCCGTAGTGGAAGTCATGGTGCAATGCCCCACGTACTTCGGCCGGAAGAACAAGATGGGCGGCGCCGTGCAGCTGCTGGAATACTACCGCGACAACACCGCTCCCCTGGGTTCCAAAAAGCTGGAGGAAAATCAAAATCTGATTCCTCGCGGCGTGTTTGTGGAACGCGAGCGGCCCGAGTACTGCGAAGAGTACCAGAACGTCATCGCTCTGGCGGAAGGCAAGGAGTAAAACCTCATGGAAAGGTATCGTTTTCTGTTGTCCGGTTCCGGCGGGCAGGGCGTCATCACCATGGCCATCCTGCTGGCGGAGACCGCTGCCCTGGAGGAGAACCTCACCGCGGTGCAGTCCCAGTCCTACGGCCCGGAGGCCCGCGGCGGGGCAACGCGTTCCGACGTGATTATTTCCGATTCGGAAATTTTCTTCCCCAAGGTGTTGCAGCCCAATATCCTGGTGGCCCTCACCGAGGAAGCGTCCAATAAATATCTGCCCCTGATTCGTCCGGGCGGACTGTGCTTATATGACTGTGATCTGGTACAACCGAATCCCCGTGTGGATGCGGAACAGATCGGCATTCCCATGTATAAAAATGTGCTGGCCCGGCTGGGCAAGGCCGTGGCCTTCAACATCTGTGTGCTTGGGGCATTGACCACACTCACGGGGATCGTCAAATTGTCCTCGTTGGAGCGGGTGGTGGAGCGTCGCTTCGCCAAGGCGCATTTTGCGTCCAACCAGGAAGCCTTGCGGCTCGGCGAGGAATTGGCCCAGCCCTATATGGCGCAGGTGTAAACCAAGGCAGGGACGGCAGGACCGCACGTCGTCCCTCGGTACGGTCGTCCCCGCGCAGCGGCGCGGGGCGGCCAAAGCACAGGAGTTTTCATGAACATTCACGAGTATCAGGCCAAGGGACTGTTGGCGGAATATGGCGTTCCAGTCCCGGTGGGGGGCGTGGCCGCCACGCCCGCCGAGGCGCGCAAGGTGGGCGAAGGCCTGCCCGGACCCATCCGGGTGGTCAAGGCCCAGATCCATGCGGGCGGCCGCGGCAAGGGCGGCGGCGTCAAGGTCTGCAAGACCTTGGACGAGGTCGAGACCGCTGCGGAGCAGATCATCGGCATGCAGCTGGTGACGCACCAGACCGGGCCGGAAGGCAAAAAGGTCAACAACGTCTGGGTGGAGCAGGGAACGGCCATTGCGCAGGAATTGTACCTGGCCGTGGTGCTGGATCGCGGGGCCGAGTGCCTCACGGTCATGGCCTCCCCGGATGGCGGCATGGACATTGAAGAGGTTGCGGAAACGCACCCCGAGCGAATTTTCACCACCCGTCTGGACGGTGGGCATCACATTTGGCCGTACCAGGCCCGACAGTTGCTGTTCGGGTGCGGTCTCACCCCGCAGCAGGTTGGCAAGGGTGTCTCCTTCATCACCAATCTGCTGCGGCTTTGTGTGGAAAAGGACGCCACCCAGGTGGAGATCAACCCCCTGGCCGTGACCGAGGAAGGCGACCTCATCGCGCTGGACGCCAAGATGAACTTCGATGAGAGCGCCCTGAAGCGCCACCCGGAGATCAAGGCCATGGAGGATCCCGAGGAAGAGGATCCCCTGGAGCGCAAGGCCGCGGAGCTGGGCGTCAACTACGTCAAGCTGGACGGCTATGTGGGGACCATGGTCAACGGTGCGGGCCTGGCCATGGCCACCATGGACGCCGTAAAGCAGGCCGGAGCCGAACCCGCCAACTTCCTGGACGCGGGCGGCGGCGCCAACGTGGAAATGGTTTCCAAGGGCTTTGAGGTCATGCTTTCCGATCCCAATGTCCGCGGTATTCTGATCAATATCTTCGGCGGCATTCTTCGCTGCGACATCGTGGCCGAGGGTGTGGTCCAGGCCGCGAAAAAACTGAATCTGACCCTGCCCGTGGTGGTGCGCATGGAAGGCACCAACGTGGAAGAGGGACGGCGTATCCTCAAGGAATGCGGCATGAACTTCACTTCGGCCGACTCCATGACCGAAGCGGCCCGCTGCATCGCCGAACTGACCCGGGAGGCCCGCTCATGAGTATTCTCGTCAATGAAAACACCCGTGTGATCGTTCAGGGGCTGACCGGCCGCGAAGGAAGTTTCCACGGCCAGAAAATGCTGGACTACGGCACCAACATCGTGGCCGGAGTCACTCCGGGCAAGGGCGGCCAGGAAGCCCTGGGCCTGCCCGTGTACAACACCATGAAGGAAGCCGTGGACGCCACGGGCGCGGACACCAGCATCATCTTCGTCCCGGCGGGCGCGTCCGCTGATTCCGCCTGCGAAGCCGCCGAGGCGGGCATCAAGCTCGTCATCCTCATCACCGAACACATTCCCGTGCTGGACATGGTCCGCTGCAAGGCCTTTCTCAAGGAACGCGGCACCATGCTCATCGGGCCGAACTGCCCCGGCGTGATCAGCCCCGGCAAATGCAAGATCGGCATTATGCCGGACTACATCCATCGTCCCGGCACCGTGGGCCTGATCAGCCGTTCCGGCACCCTCACCTATGAAGCCGTGCACCAGCTCACCAGCGCGGGCCTGGGCCAGAGCACCTGCATCGGCATCGGCGGCGACCCGGTCCCGGGCCTGAAGTTCATCGACCTGCTGGAAATGTTCCGCAACGACCCGGACACCGAGGCCGTGTGCATGCTGGGCGAAATCGGCGGCGACAACGAGGAAAAGGCCGCGGCCTACATCAAGGAAACCAACTATCCCAAGCCGGTGTTCGGTTTTATTGCCGGACTCACTGCCCCTGCGGGCAAGCGCATGGGACACGCGGGCGCCATCATCAGCGGTTCCAAGGGACGCGGCGAGGACAAGATCGCGGCTTTGGAAGACGCGGGCGTCACCGTGGTCAAGGAACTGGGCAGCCTGGGCCGCACCGTGGCCGAAGCGCTCGGTAAATAGATTCGACCATCAGCGCCGCATCTGCGGTGCTGTGGCCGGGGACCGGACGGGCTCCCCAGCGTGTGGATAGACGCGCCATCCCCCCGTCCGGTCTTCCCGGCCATATTGCGGAGCCGTTGCGCCTTCTTGGGTCTACGGAGGGGGATGCCTGCGTTTTGTGCAGGCTTGTGAAGAGTGTAACTTGCTGATTTTTCGATTTAAAATCAGCCAAACGCGGCGAAGGGTTTGAGGCCGCGGTGTACGCATAACCCGGGATCACCGGGCCGGTCGGCAAGGCGAAGTTCGTCCTGCACTGGTTTGACCGGTCTCTGCCGTGATCGTTCGCGTGGCCGTGACCGCTCGACGGTAATGGAGGAAGTGCGGACTTGGAGACAGGACCGGCCCGGTGACGGAGTGATCCGTCGAGATGGTCGCCGATGCGGTCCCGGAGGGTACGGGGGATACGGCATCGGCAGGGGGCGGTCCAAGAGGTGTCCGCACGGGCAACGCAAGTTGTGTGGAGACTACTTGTATTCTGAGGGAGGATCCCTTGACGAAGAAACAGTTTATCAGTCTCGGGCTTGCCGTATTAGGCATGCTCTCCATGATTTTCGTCACACCGGAAATCGAAGGACTCGGGTACCAGGGCAAGGTGGCCCTGGGAGTCGGAATTTTTGCGGTCATCGTCTGGATGACCCAGGCGCTCGACGATGCACAAAGCGGTTTTTGCATTGTCGGCTTTTTGGTGCTTTTCGGGGCAGCCAGCCTGAAGCAGGCCTTGTCGGGCTATGCCAGCGGCGGCGTTTGGATCGTGACTCTGGGCATGATCATGGCGGCCTGCATGGGGGAGAGCGGCATCTCGCGCCGCATCGCCCTGCTGACCATCAGCAAGCTGGGTAAAACCGCCACGGGCCTGTACTGGGCCATGGCGGTGATCTGTCTGATCATGACGTTCTTTATTCCCTCGCTGGCGGCCAAGACGCTGCTGGTGCTGCCCATCATCACCCAGATGGGCATCGCGTTTGGCGCGGAAAAGGGCCAGAGCAGCATGGTCAAGGGCTTGATCTTTGTCGTGACCATCACGGGTACCATGTTCTGCATCGCGGTGCTCACCTCGCATGCGGCCAACCCCATCACCGTGAGCCTGCTTGAGGACGCCACCGGCACCCTGGTCACCTGGGGCGAGTGGTTCAAGATCGGTGCGCCGCCGGCGATCGTCTGCGGTTTCCTGGCCGTGCCCATCATCATCAAGCTGTTCCCCCCGGACGTGAAGGACGTGTCCGCTGGCCGCGCATTGGTGAACCGTGAGCTGGCCGAACTCGGACCCGCGACCTTCAAGGAAAAGTATACCCTGATCGTGTTCCTGGCCACGTTGGGCCTGTGGGCCACGAGTTCCATCCACCACCTTTCCACCACGCTGGTGGCTCTCATGTCCGTGCTGGCCATGATCCTGCCCGGACCCCAGCAGATCATGAACTGGAAAAAGGCCCAGACCAAGGTGCCTTGGAACATCTTCATCGTGTATGGTGCCGGTCTTTCCATGGGCGCGGTGCTGGTGAGCAGCGGCGCGGCCTCCTGGCTGGCGTCCACGTTCTTCTCGCCTCTGGCCGAGCTGGATCTCAAGTTGCAGGTGGTCATCTTCATCTGGATTCTGCTCTGCCTGCAGGTACTCTTTACCGGCGGCGGACCCAAGACCACGGCCCTGACGCCCGTGATCATCGCCCACACCCTGACCGTGGCGGCTCTGCCCCAGTTCGCGGGCATGAACGTGGCCCCCTTCGTCATTCTCGTGGGCATGAACGTGGTGCACCAGTACTTGCTGCCGGTGTCCAACCTGCCCAACATCATCGGACTGGCCACCGAGGAGATCACCACCCACGAGCTGATCAAGGTGGGTGCGATCATGAGCATCTTCGGCGCAACCTTCATGTCCATCATGGTCTACACCTACTGGTCGTGGATCGGACTGTTCAATTAACGGACCGGGCCGGGATCGAGCGGTCCCGGCCCGTCACACGGAAATGCGGCGCAAAATCAAGAGAACGGCACAGGATGACGACCGCATGACCATGAGCGCCCTGGTGCGCGAAAGGAGCTGACATGTCGTACGTAACCAAATTAACAAGCGCCCACAGGAGCTTTCTCGAAGATCTGTTCAAGGAGAACGTGAGCTTCGACAAACCTTCGTTGCGGGTCTATTCTTCCGACGCCAGCAACATGAAGGGCGAGGTGCTCGCCATGGTGCGGCCCACCTGTGTGGAGCAGGTGCGGGAGTTCATGCGCTGGGCCGATGCCGAAAAAGTTGTCGTGCATCCCCGTGGTCGCGGAACCAGCCTCTCGGGCGGTTGTGTTCCCACGCTGCCCGGTATTGTCGTTTCCATGCTCGGCATGGACCGTATTTTGGATATTTCCGATACAGATTTCGTGGCTACGGTGGAGCCTGGTGTTGGAACCACCCTGTTGCAGGCCGAGTGTGAAAAACGCGGCATGTTTTATCCGCCGGACCCGGCCAGCAGCAAAGCCACCAGCATCGGCGGCAACGTGGTCACCTGCGCGGGTGGCCTGCGCGCCGTCAAGTACGGCGTCACCCGCGACTATGTGCTCGGCTGCGACGTGGTTATTCCCGGCGGCAAGCTGCTCCAGTTGGGCGGCCGCACCCAAAAGGACGTCATCGGCCTGGACATGACCCGGTTTATGGTCGGTTCCGAGGGAACCCTCGGCCTGCTCACCAAGCTGCATCTCAAGCTGCTTCCCAAGCCCGATGCCTCGGCCTCCCTGCTGGTGGGCTACTCCAGCTTGGACGCGGCCCTCAATTCCATGGGTAAGGTCTTTGCGGCGGGCATTCTGCCTTCGGCCGTGGAGTTCATGAACGAGACCGTGCTGGATATCCTCAAGCAGACCGGTGAGTATCCCTGGCCGGATTCGGTCAATTCTCTGCTGCTCTTCCAGGTGGACGGCTCCGAGCAGACCGTTCCGTTGGAGATCGCCCGTCTTTCCAAGCAGATCGACGACGCGCTGTGGCGCATGCAGGGCGTGGGCAAGGAAGAGGAAGACGCGCTTTGGGGCTACCGTCGCCGCGTTTCCGCCGCTTCCTACGTGCTCGGCCCGGACCGCATCGGCGGGGACATGGCCGTACCGCGTGGACAAATTCTGAACGCGGTGCGCCGGTTTGAATCCCTGGCAGAAAAGAACGGCAAGCGTCTCATCGCCTTTGGTCATGCCGGGGACGGCAACATCCACGCCAACCTGCACTACGATGCCTCAGACGCGGACGATGCCGAACGCACCCAAAAGACCCACCATGAGATGGACGCGGCCGTGCTGGAATTCGGCGGCAGTATTTCCGGCGAACACGGCGGCGGCTGTCTCAAGGATGTGGGACGCCAGCTCGGCAAGGATGAGCATGAAATGATGCGCCAGGTGCGCGGCCTGTTTGACCCGAACGGAATCCTCAACCCGAAAAAGGGGTATTAAGGTGAAACGCGGATGTACACAGTGCGGGGAATGCCTCAGGGTTTGCCCGGTGTACCAACAGTTTTCGCGCGAGGAATACGCCCCCAAGGGCAAGCGCCTGCTGCTGGAACCTTTGCACGAGGAATTCGCCCCGGCCCACGATCAGGATCCGGAACTGGATTGGGAACACATTAAGGAATTGGCGCGGCTCTGCGCTGGATGCGGCAAATGCCAGCAGGCTTGCGCCCGCAAGCTGTCCACCGCGGACCTGCTCTCGGACGTGCGCGCCCAGCACCCGGACTGGACCCAGCACTTTTGGTCCCTGTGGATCAAGCACATGGGACCCATGTGGCCTTCGCTGGGCATGCTTGCCTCGCTGGTGCCAGGGTGGGTCGCGCCCAAGGGACTGCGTCCTTCGCTGGATTCGGCCAAGGCCATGGTCAATAAGCACCGGGCCAAGCCCTGGGTGCACATTGCCAAAGGTCCGGAAGCCAAGGTGGACACCGACACTCCCGTGGTGATCTTCCAGGGCTGCACGGCCAAGAACATCCGGCCCCAGTGGACCCAAAAGGCCCGCGAACTGCTTCGCGCCTGGGGCTACGTGGTCAAGGACGACTCCGGATTCAACTGTTGCGGCGGCACCATGCATACGGCTGGTCTGTACGACACCATGCATGAAATGCAGCAAAAGAACATCGACTACTGGCGGTCCCTGGGACGACCGCGCATCGCGGTGTTCTGCGCCTCCTGCCACCATGCCCTGGCCGCTTATGCCGAGAGTCCGCTCCAGGGGGAAGAGGCCGAGCAGTGGAAAGCGTGCCTCACGCCGCTGAGCGCCCTGCTCAAAGATGCCCGGTGGAGCAACACCGAGGCCAAGCCTGAGCTGTACGGCTACCATCAGCCCTGTCACTGGGGCGAGGACCGGGATATGCCGTTCCTGCGGGAAATTCTGCCCGGACTGGTCAAGGGAAGCGGTTCCTGCTGCGGCATGGGCGGCATCCTGCAGATCACCAATCCGGAATTATCCCGCAACATGGCCGACACCTGCATGCAGGGTTTTCCCCGCCAGGCCCGGAACATCCTCACCGGATGCAGCGGCTGTACCATTCAGCTCACTGCGGCCGCGCCCGAGGGCATCACCGTGCATCACTGGCTGGATGTGGTGGAACTTTCCTGAACAAAGTAACCCCGGGCAACGTGTTCCCTCCCCTCCCATCACACGTTGTTCGGACCCGGGACGCTCGCGTCAGGCCAAAACGCGGGCGTTTCCGGGGCGTGTCCGACACCCTCCGGATGCATACCCGCATGGCGGGCCTGTTCGTGTGCAGCGACGGGCCTGCCTTCTTTTTTTTTGCGGCGTTTGGGCGTAGGACACAAATGAGCCGGCCCCGGAACCTTTCGATTCCGGGGCCGGGTATATTATGAAAGTCCGCGTCGGCCCGTCAGGTGGCCTCGGCGTTCCTTGGCGATGGACGTTCGGCGGAATTACTGCAATTGGCTCATGGCCGCGAACAGGGCGACCGAAGCCGCGACCCAGAACACGGTCTTTACCGCACCGGCGAACCGGGACTGCAGCAGGCGGTTGGAAAACCGCTCGTTTTGCCAAACTTGGCCCGAGCCTTCGGGACGAATGATGTAGCGTACCATTTCCATGGTGCATCCCTCCATGTTGCGGGGGCTGGATGGGGCGGAGTCATTTCCGCACCGCGTTCACGAGTTCTTCATGCGCTGAGCAATGCGAAAAATCCAATCACATTTTTTATCGTTTGCCGTTCAGTTTCCCTGATTGCTGGTGGGACGCGAAAAAAATCGCTGATAACGCCGTGCTTTTTTTGGGAGATCACATTGAATGGCAGCGGGAAACAACGTACAGCTTGTGCATGGAACTCTACCAGCTTCGTACTTTTTTGGCCGTGGCCGAGGAAAAACACCTCACCCGCGCTTCGGAACGGCTGTTCGTAAGCCAGCCCGCGGTGAGCGCGCACATCAAGGCCTTGGAAAAGGAACTTGGCGTGAAGCTGTTCAAGCGCACGGCCAAGGGCATGGAGCTGACCCGCGAGGGACAGGCCTTGAAGCCCAAGGCCGAGGCCGTGCTTGTGGCGGCGCGGGATCTGGTCTACCTGGCCCGGGCCATGGGCGACGAGCTGGTGGGCAATTTCCGGCTCGGGCTGAACACGGATGCGGAGTTTTTGCGTCTCAACGCGCTGTTGTCCTGCATGATGGGCAAGCATCCCCGCGTGGCCGTGACCCTGCTGCACTCCACCTCCTCGCGCATTGCCGAGCAGGTGGCCGCAGGCAATTGGGATGCGGGATTTGTGTTTACTCCGCCGTCGGATCCGGAACTGGCGGCCATGCCGTTATTCGGATTCCGGTTGTATGTGGCCGGCAGCGCGGCCTTTCGCACCGACCTGGAAGACGCGACCTGGCCGGACCTGGCGCGCCTGCCCTGGATTTGGACCACGGCCAACTGTCCGTATCATCGTTTGGTGCGGACGTTGTTCGAGCGGCACAATATTTCCCCCAGCCAGGTCATTGAAGCAGACAGCGAAGCCGTGGTGCGCTCGTTGGTCAGCGCGGGCAAGGGCGTGGCCCTGCTGCGCGAGGATGAGGTCCGCACCCTGGGGGCGTTGGATGATCTGGCGGTCTGGCCCGGGGAGCATTTCGACGTGCAGGCGTACTTTGTGTACCAGCTGGCCCGGGAAAAGGATCCCCTGATCCAGGCCGTGCGGCATTGCGTGGCGGATATGTGGCGCGATGCCGGAGTGCTGGATGCGCCAGGGCAATGAGCTGATTCCGGGAACCGACCGTTGCATCATATAATATAGTTCCTGGGAAGATGAAATAATGTCCGCTGGGACGGGAGCAAGGCAGCAACGCGCGGGAATGACCACCCGGGGCTGAAAAAAAAGGCAGGACCGCCTTCCGGGTGCGTACCCTGGCGAATCCCTGCGTGGAAAACGTCAGGCCCGGAAAACGGTCCCATGAGCCGTGGGGAGAAGAGGCTGCGGCGGGTTAACGCAGTTGGCTGATCCCCACGGAAAAGAGCACGGCCATGCCCATCCAGAAAGCCGTTTTGAAGAGTTCCGCGCCCCGGCGAGCACGAGCGCCGGAAAAAGAGGGCATGGCGGGCCATGGAGTCTGGTCCGAAGGTTCCATGGTCAACAGGTATCCGATGAAGTGGCGTACATTGTTTTGCATGGCGGCTTCTCCAAAACGTTGCGGTGTATGATGAAGGCAACATACACCTGAAAATGCGAAAAGCGCCATTCGCTTTGTCCGAAGTGAGCCTTCGGATTTCTTGATTGAGCTTTGGGGCGTTTGACCGTAAGAAAAGGGCCGTGGAACTCTACCATTTGAAAACATTTCTGGCCGTGGCCGAAGAAGGGCGATTGTCCCGCGCTTCGGAGCGGCTGTTCATCAGCCAGCCTTCGGTAAGCGCCCATGTCAAGGCGCTGGAAGAGGAGCTGGGCCTTGGGCTGTTTCGTCGCAGTTCCAAGGGCATGCGCCTGACTCCGGAGGGGGAAGTGCTTCTTGAGCATGCGCGGGAGGCGTTGAACGCGGTGCAGCGCATCACGGTCAAGGCCCGGTCGCTGCGGCAGGACGTGCGCGGCAAGCTGCGCGTGGCCTTGAACACGGATTCTTCGTTCCTGCGCGTGAGCCGGCTGGCCGCGCTCATGGGCGAACGCCATCCCCAGGTGGAATTGGGGCTGACCCTCAGCGTGAGCGGACGCATTGTGGAATCCCTGCGCGCCGGGGAAGTGGACGCGGGGTTCGTGTTTCAGGAAAATGACCCGGAAGATTTTGAATTTTTACGGCTTTGTTCGTTCCGGTTGCTGATTATGGGACCGGCGGCCTGGCGTGAACGCATTGAAAACGCGGATTGGGAGGATCTGGCGCGCCTGCCCTGGATTTGGACTCCGCCGCCCTGCCTTTGCTATCAGCTTGGGGAGGATATGTTCAAGCGCCGCAAGCTGAGCCTGACCAAAACCATTGAGGCGGACAACGAGCAGGTGGTCAACGATTTGATCATGGCGGGCAAGGGGGTCTCCCTGGTGCGCGAGGACGAGGCTCTGGCGGCCGAGGCCGCGGGAACCATGGTCCGCTGGGAGGGAGGCTGTGTTCCGCAATACGCCTATCTGGTCTACTCCCATTCCCGCGCCGACGATGCCCTGCTTCTGGCGCTGCGTTCGGTTGTTGCCGAAATCTGGCAGGACGCGGACGTTCCGGTGCCGTGCGGTGCGGTTTGCGCCAGTCCTTGCGCGGATGATCCGGCCTGAGGACCGGTTGTCCGAAGCGTTTTGTCCCGTGGTCTGACGCTGTTCTTTTGTTTTGTGCCGCATGCCGGGGCGTGGAAGTCGAGCCGCAATGCCCGCACTGGTCCCGAATCCTGGGTAATGCCGCGGTTCTTGCCTTCCGAAGGCGTTTCCCTTACACCATTGCCAATATTCTTTGATGGAGAACACGCATGAAAATTCTCGTGGTCGGCTCCGGCGGGCGTGAACACGCCCTCTGCTGGAAGCTGCGGCAAAGTCCCCGGGTGACCGAACTCTACGCGGCCCCGGGCAATGGCGGCACCGCCGCCGAAGGCGTCAATGTTCCGATTCAGGATGACGACATCCCCGGGCTGATCGCCTTTGCCAAGGAAAAACATATTGATCTGGTGGTGGCCGGGCCGGAACTGCCCCTGGTGCTCGGGCTATCGGACGCCCTGGCCCGGGAAGGGATCCCCTGCTTCGGACCCAATGCCTACGCCGCCAATCTGGAAGGCTCCAAGGCCTTTTCCAAACTCGTGATGCACGAGGCCGGAGTCCCCACCGCGCCGTTCCGCATCTTTGACGAATTTGAGCTGGCGCGGGATTTTGTGCGCGAGAAGGGCGCGCCCATCGTGGTTAAGGCCGACGGACTGGCCGCGGGCAAAGGAGTTGTGGTGGCCCGCACCGTGGAAGAGGCCGAGGAAGCCTTGGACATGATGATGAACCGCAAGGCCTTTGGCTCGGCCGGGGACCGCGTCGTGGTGGAGGAGACCCTCCAGGGCGAGGAAGCCTCCTTCCTGGCCTTTTGCGACGGAGAGCACTACGCGGTGCTGCCCTCCTCCCAGGACCACAAGGCCGTGGGCGAGGGGGACACCGGTCCCAACACCGGGGGCATGGGAGCCTACAGCCCCGCGCCCATCCTGCCGCGTGAACGTTTTGAGGAGACCGCCGAGCAGGTCATCCGCCCCATTCTTCGGCATATGGCCGAGAAGGGCCAGCCCTACAAGGGCGTGCTCTACGCCGGGTTGATGTACACTGCGGACGGATTGGGCGTGCTGGAATACAACGTGCGCTTCGGCGATCCCGAATGCCAGCCTTTGCTGGCCCGGTTGGATGGCGATTTGCTCGAAATCATGTTGGCCTGTGTGGAGGGACGCCTGCCCGAGGTGGCGGTCAAGGCCCGGCCCGAAGCGGCCCTGGGCGTGGTCATGGCGGCCGAGGGCTATCCACAGAGCTACCCCAAGGGCATGGAAATTTCCGGCATTGCCGATGCCGAATCTCTGCCCGGCGTGAAGGTCTTTCAGGCCGGAACCGCGCCCACCGAGGACGGGGGCGTGGTCACCTCGGGCGGACGCGTTCTCTGTGTCACGGCCCTGGGAGACGGACTGGCCGAGGCCAAGGAGCGCGCCTACCTCGCCGTGAACAAGGTCCATTTTGAAAACAGCTATTTTCGCAGGGACATCGGTGACAAAGGATTGCAGCGCCTGGGTTGATCCCAAGGCCGCGCCGTTGACGCCACACGTACCAAGCATCCCGTATCGGGAGGAGGAATCATGCCGCAGGTCGCCATCTTCATGGGCAGTGCATCGGATGAGGAAAAAATGCGCCCCTGTGCCGAGGTGCTCGAAAGCCTTGGCGTGGACTACCGGTTTACCATCACTTCCGCCCACCGCACGCCGGAACGCACGGCCCGCCTTGTGAGCGAACTGGAAGCGGACGGCTGCCAGGTCTTTATTTGCGGGGCCGGACTGGCCGCGCATCTGGCCGGAGCCGTGGCCGCGAAAACCACCCGGCCGGTGCTGGGCGTGCCGCTGAACGCATCGCCCCTGGGCGGTATGGATGCGCTCCTGGCCACCGTGCAGATGCCGCCGGGTTTTCCCGTGGGAACGCTGGCTCTGGACAAAGTGGGTGCGCGCAATGCCGCCTGGCTGGCCGCGCAGATTCTGGCGCTGCACGATTCCGAATTGGCGGGGCGCATTCAGGAAAAGCGCCGGGGCTTTGTGGACGGCGTGGAACGCGCCGCCGCAGACCTGGAGGGGTAGACGGCATGCTCGCGGACCGGCGGGGACGACGCATCAGCTATCTTCGGATATCGGTCACGGACCGCTGTAATCTGCGGTGCCGCTACTGTACCAGCGGGGTGAAGCGGTTCATCCCGCACGACGACATCCTGCGCTATGAAGAGTTGCAGGGGGTCATTGATTCGGCCCTGGCCCTGGGCGTGTCCAAGGTCCGGCTCACGGGCGGGGAGCCGTTCGTGCGTCTGGGATTTCCGGATTTCGTCAAGGGCATCCTGGAGCGGCATCCCGGGGTGGATCTGCGCATCACCACCAACGGCACCCTGGTGGGACCGCATTTGGAGTCCCTGTATCAGGCCGGGTTGCGGCGCTTGAACATTTCCCTGGATACCCTGGATCGGCAGCGCTTTGCGGACATTACGGGCCGCGATTCGTTCCCGGAGGTGTGGGCCGCCATCCAGCAGGCCATGGACCTGGGTTTTGGCGTGAAGATCAACGCCGTGGGCATGCGCGGGGTGAACGATGAGGAGTTGCCCGATTTTTTGGAACTGGCGCGCACCTACCCCATTGACGTGCGGTACATCGAGTTCATGCCCATGGGCGGCTGCGGGCGCTGGGGCGAGGATGCGGTCTGGAGTTCCGAAGAAATATTGGAGCGTGCCGGTTCCCTGGTCACGCTACAGGAGGAGCCGGGGTCCAGTCCCACCCGTGGACCGGCCCGGTTGTTCCGCATCGCCGGGGGCAAGGGGCGGCTCGGGCTGATCTCTCCGCTTTCCGGGCATATCTGTGCGGCGTGCAATCGGCTGCGCCTCACCTCGGACGGACGGCTGCGCACCTGTTTGTTTTCGGATAAGGAGTACCGCTTGCGACCCATTCTCCGGCATCCCCGCCTGGGGTTGCGCTACGCCGCCGAGGTGGTGCGCCGCGCCACCCTGGATAAACCTCTGGGCGAGGAACTGCTCCGCGCTCGGCGTGCCGAAAACGATCTGGTCTGCTCCAAGGGCATGCTCTCCATCGGGGGATGACCCGCAACCGTTGGCCAGGCTTTTCCACGGCCGCCCATGGCAGGCTGTTCTAAAACGCACGATGCTGCGTTGCTTCCAGAATATCGGATTGTCACCATCAAATCCCCGCGTGCAGGAATTTCGCGTCGGCCTTGCTGTTGTTCGTCCCTGCACACGCACATTGTTGAGCAGCCCGTGGTGTTGATCATCGCAACGACCGGATAACCAACGCGGATCAATCGCGTTGGGCGTGTGCTGTTTTCGCTTTGGTCGCGGCGCGCAGACGTCTGCCGCGTCGTACTTCCGCAGTATTTCATGCTTTTTTGGTCTGGTATTGGGGCGTAATCCATGTTTTTTTTTGTCGCTTCGACAGTTCGTTCAAAAAAGAACAAAAGACACTGTGACATCTCAGTAAGCGATCTGTAGTAGTCTCATACTGTTTTGAAATGCTGTCCCGGTTGTCTTTTCTTTTAAGGAAACACAATGGGGAAATGCTGAGTCGCATTGTTTCCTGCTGCTACAAAACCCGGTTCATTTTTCGATTTCTTTCTTGTGAGTTATTTTTAAGCACACGTTTTTGGCTCTTTTCCTTGTGCAATACGTTGTGATGCGTTATTGCTAAAACGATACGTGCAGATTTCGTTTGACCGTCCGTGTTCGGCTGCGTTACTAGCCGGGCAACACTGTATCATAACATAGTATTCAGGAGGCAAAATGGAAGATCACCTGAAAGAAGCATTGGAAATCGTCCGAGCACAGGCGAGTGTCCGCACCATGACGGAAGAGGAAATCACGTCCATGGTCCAGAACCTTTCCACCGGCATCAAGGCCATTATGGAGGGGGGCGACATTCCAGGCACCGAGCAACAGGAAGCTCCTGTGGATCCCAAAAAGGCCATCCGCGAAAAGAGCATCATCTGTCTTGAGTCCGGCAAGCCGTTCAAGGTGCTCACCAAGCGGCACCTGGCCAAATACGGTCTGACCCCGGACGAGTACCGCGAGAAGTGGGGCTACCCCAAGAATACGCCCCTGGTCTGCAAGAGCCTGCAGCGCGAGCGTCGCAAGAAGATGAAGGAAATGAAGCTCTGGGAGCGCCGCACCAAAAAGTAAGGTCCGCTCTGATCCGGGGGTCGGAGTGGTCCCCCCCCGAACCGGAACGGCGGGGCGGGGCGGTTCGCCGTCTCGCCCCTTTTTGTTTTGTCCGCTGGCAACGCTCTGCGGACTGTTGTTCTCAATGTGGTGCATTCCATATTTTTTTTTGCTACATTGGGTTCTCCTTTGCCAACCGCGCACCTGGGCCGCGTGCCCCGTGCCCAATATGAAGGAGTCAGAACATGACCAAGAGCTTCCATTGCGTTGTCACCGGAAAGGTCAAGGGCGGAAATTTCCAGTCCTGGGTGATGGATACGGCCACCAACATGGGGTTGACCGGCTGGGTCCGTTACCTCTCGGACGACAAGGCCGAGATCCTTCTGCAGGGGGAGATGGCCCAGGCCATGCGCTTCAAGCGGAAGATGCGTGACGAGGCTCCCCTGCCGGAAGTGCAGGATATCGAGCACGAGATCATCGAGCACGACAAGAGTTACGACGGATTTGAGATGCGTGGCTGATTCCGCCTCTGGGCAGACAACCCGTTGCAAAACGTATATGATGGTTCCTGGTGGGTCTTCCGCCGGGAACCTTTTTGCTGCCCGGAAGGCCGCCTTTTTCATGAATCCCTACCCGAGAAGCGAGGCCGCCTATGGAGTTCTCCGTTCTTTTGACCGCTTTCGGCCTGACCCTGTTTGCGGGCTTATGCACCGGCATCGGCTCGGCTCTGGCTTTTTTTGCCAAGCGCACCAACACGTCCTTTCTTTCCCTGTCCCTGGGGTTTTCCGCCGGGGTCATGCTGTATGTTTCCTTTGTGGAGATATTTTTCAAGGCCAAGGATGCCCTGGTCGCGTCCATGGGCGAGCAGACAGGCACCTGGTTCACGGTGGCCAGTTTTTTTGGCGGCATTGCCGTGGCCGCCATCATCGACCGGCTTGTGCCTTCCTCCGAGGGAAACCCGCACGAAATGCAGCGCATCGAGGACATGACCCCCGAGGAGCGGAACAAGGCCAAACAGGATCCAAGCCGTCTGCTGCGCATGGGGACGTTTACGGCCCTGGCGATTGCCATTCATAATTTTCCTGAAGGGCTGGCAACCTTTACGGCCACGCTGGCGGATCCGTCCCTGGGGCTGGCCATTGCCGTGGCCGTGGCCATTCACAATGTTCCCGAGGGAATCGCGGTTTCCGTACCCGTGTATTACGCCACAGGGAGCAAGGCCAAGGCCTTCACGTATTCCTTTCTTTCCGGCCTGGCCGAACCCCTGGGCGCGGCCATTGGCTGGCTGCTGTTGATGCCGTTTTTTTCGGACACGCTCTTCGGCGTGCTCTTTGCCGGAGTGGCTGGGATCATGGTCTTTATTTCCCTTGATGAACTGCTCCCCGCGGCCGAGGAATACGGTGAGCACCATTTGACCATTTATGGACTCATTGCAGGCATGGCGGTCATGGCGTTGAGTCTGTTGTTGTTTTTGTAAATCTGCTGCGCTTGGTGCCGGTCCTTTCCAATTCCGTCCATGTGGGGCGGCGTGGTTGGGCCTGATCATTTTCTGCGGCGCTTTTTTTCGGCTTTTTTTGGGACGGCATTTTTGCCGTCCCTTTTTTTTGCATAGTTGCGACTGCCCCCGGCTTGGCTGCCGGGAACAAGAGGTGCTTTGTGCGGTTGGTTTTCTGGCCTGCCGGGTTTCTGGCACGGGCTTTGCCTTTCCGTTGGCAGGGAGCACGCGTCCGCCCGACTCCAGAGAGAGCCTCGCATTGGGGATGATTGACGCAACAGGTTGGTGTTCCTTGCTTTTAATATTTTTTCAGAGAAGTGTGTCGCCGAAATTGGTTTGATGGATGTTTTCAATTTTGTAAAAAAATGGAGAGATGGATACGCTAAAAGTAACAAAAAAGTATTATTTGCTTGTTCAAAACACGAAAACTTGAAAACAAAAATACAAATTTGACATTCTTCAAGGAGGGAGCCTGAGATGAGTCCCGTGGACAACGCCTTTATCCTGATTTGCGCGGCCCTGGTGTTCTTCATGACGCCTGGACTGGCCCTGTTTTACGGGGGGCTGGTCCGGTCCAAAAACGTCCTTTCCACGGTCATGCACAGCTTTTTCATGATGGGCTTGGCCTCGGTGCTCTGGGCCGTGGTGGGCTATTCCCTGTCCTTTGGCTCGGACGTGGGCGGCTTCATCGGCGGGCTGGACTACCTCTTTCTGAACAACGTGGGCATCGGACCCATGGAGGCGGGCGGCAACCTCTCGCATCTGGCCTTCATGATCTTCCAGTGCATGTTCGCCATCATCACCCCTGCGCTCATTTCCGGTGCATATGCCGAGCGGATTACGTTTGGCGGCTACGTGCTTTTTTCCTCCCTGTGGTTGCTGTGCGTGTATGCGCCCATGTGTCACATGGTCTGGGGCGGTGGTCTGCTGGGGCAGATGGGAGCCTTGGACTTTGCGGGCGGCGCCGTGGTGCACATGAGTTCCGGGGCAGCGGCCCTGGTCTGCGCCTTGATGCTCGGCAAGCGGCGCGGCTACGGGCGTGAAGCCTATATCCCCCACAATCTGCCCATGACCGTGCTGGGCGCAGGCGTGCTCTGGTTCGGCTGGTTCGGGTTCAACGCCGGATCCGCCCTGGCCGCGGACGGTATCGCGGTGAACGCATTCGTGACCACGCACATGGCCACGGCCGCGGCCGTGGTGACCTGGATCGCCGCGGAATGGCTGCACAGCGGACGGCCCACCACCCTGGGCGCGGCCTCGGGCGCGGTGGCCGGGCTTGTGGCCATCACTCCGGCCGCGGGGTTTGTGGAACCCTGGGCCGCGCTGATCATCGGCGGCGTGGGCGGCGTGCTCTGCTACGGGGGCATTATGTTGAAAAACCGTTTCGGCTATGATGACGCGCTTGACGTTGTGGGCATCCACGGCCTGGGCGGCACCTGGGGCGCTCTGGCCACGGGCCTGTTTGCCTCCGGTATCGTGGAGTTTGACGGCGTACCGCAGTTGGGCCTCTTCTATGGCAATCCGGAGCAACTTTGGATACAGTTTTTGTCCGTGGTGATCACCTGGGGCTTTTGCCTGGCGGCCAGTGCGGTGCTCTTCAAGATCGTTGACGTTCTTGTGGGCATGCGCGCCGACGACGAGCAGGAGGTCAAGGGATTGGACGTGACCCTGCATTCGGAAACCGGGTATCAGCTCTGATCCGATCCGCGGCCACGCCGCCGCACGTGAGCACGTCAAACAGGGGAATGCCGGAAACGCGCCAAACACGGCGCGGGTCCGGTCGTTCCGACAAGGAGCCTTGCAATGAAGAAAGTGGAAATCATCACCAGGACGTTCAAACTCGACGAAGTCAAGGAAGCCCTGGCCGATCTCGGCATCAAGGGCATGACCGTCACCGAGGTGAAGGGATTCGGCCGTCAGGGAGGACACAAAGAGGTCTACCGCGGCGCGGAATACCAGGTGGACTTCGTGTCCAAAGTCAAAATCGAAGTCGTTGTTCAGGATGAGACCGTAGCCCAGGTGGTGGCCGCGGCCACGGAAGCGGCCCAGACCGGCCAGGTGGGCGACGGCAAAATTTTCGTCCTGCCCGTGGACGAAGTGGTGCGCATCCGGACCGGCGAAACCGGGGACGGCGCGGTGTAGCACGATGAAAACGGCAGCTGCGGCTCCCGGCTCTGCGCTTCGTGTCTGCGGGCGCGATACTCCCGGGACCGCTGTTGCCGTTTTTTCGGCGTGCGTTGCTTTCGGCACCATGCCGCTGGTGCCCTGGGGTGGAAGAGACTTGTCAGCGATCAATGCCTTATCGAAAAGTTGCCGCAACATCGGTCCCGGCCGGGGAATGATCAGGTGAACAACAACCCTTTGTCCGCGCATGAGCTGGGCCGCCGCCGGGAAGAACTGGCGACCACGGCCCGGCAGCACGGCGTGGAAACGGTTCCGGCGCAGACCACCGCGCTCATGGATCGGTATTTTCGCGACCGGCTGAGCGAGATTCTGCAACGCAACGCCGGGTTGCGCGAGGTGCCGTTTTCTTTGGTGGCTGTGGGCGGGTATGGGCGCAGTGAATTGTGTCCGGCCTCGGACGTGGACGTGCTGTTGCTCTTCCGGCGGCAGATTCCGGACGCGGCCACCGAGCTTTCCGCCGGGTTGTTTCATCCGCTGTGGGATCTGGGCCTGGACCTGGGCCACGGGGTGCGGAACATCAAGGATTGCCTTTCCCTGGCGCGCGAGGATTTTCAGGTGCTGTCCTCACTGCTGGATGTGCGCCATGTGGCCGGTGATCCGGCCGTGACGCGGCGTTTTCGCGGCTCGTTCCCCCGGGTTGCGCGCAGCAGAAGCCGGGCGTTTGCCGCCTGGGTCGCGGAGCGGAACGTGGACCGGGAGGCACGCTATGGCGATTCCAGCGCTCTGCTGGAACCAAATTTGAAGAACGGCCTGGGCGCTCTGCGGGACGCGCACCAGATCGGCTGGTGCTCCGTGCTGCTCGAGGTGCAGGGCAAGTGGGTCAACCCGCTTTCCCGCGAGGAACGGCAAGGCCTGATCAATGACGCGGCCTTTGTGCTCCAGGCGCGCACCGCTCTGCATCTGGCCACGGGGCGACGCACCGATACATTGTTCTTTGATCTGCAACCTCAAGTATCGGACCTGCGCGGATTTTCCCATCCGGAACAGGAACCGTTTGAACGCGCCCTGGGGGTGGAACGGTTTCTCTCGGATCTGCACCGCTGCATGGGTCGAATCAAAACCCTGCGCCAGGCGTTTTTCCGGGAATGCTTTCCCCCGCGTTTTCGGCGTGTGCGGCATGTTTCGCTGTCCTCGGCCACCGAACTGGTGGAGGCGCCCCAGGGGTTGCGCCTGGAACAGGCCGAAGGGCATGTGCCGGATCCCCGGGCGGGAATGGCCCTGTTTGTTCACGCCGCACGAACCGGCCAGCCCCTGGCCCTGGAGACGCTGCGCATGGTGCGCGGCCATGCGCCGGACTGGGCCGCGGCCCTGGCGGATCGGCCCGAGACCCTGCAATCCCTGCTCGACCTGTTCCGTTTGCCCCATGGGGGCGAGGCCTCGGCCATGATGCTGGAAACCGGCTTTCTGGCCGCATTGATTCCCGAGTTCGGCGAGGTCCAGGATCTGGTGCAGTTCGACGACTACCACGTGCATCCTGTGGGACCGCACACTCTGGCCACCATGGAAAATCTGGGCACGCTCCTGGCCGGAGGTGAGGACTACCCCGCATCCCTGGCGCGGGAACTCGCCCGGCCCGATTTGCTGCTGTTGGCCGGATTGTTCCATGATTTGGGCAAGGGGCATCAGGGACACAGCGTCAAGGGTGCGGAGATCGCCCGGACCGTGTTGGAACGCTATGGGCTGCCCGCGTCAGATGTGGAGCAGGTCGCCTTTTTGGTGCGGCACCATCTGTTGCTGCCCAAAACCGCCATGCGTAAGGATTTGTCCGACGAGGCCGTGGTGGGCCAGGTGGCCGGTATCGCCGGGACCATGGAACGGCTCGTTATGCTGCATCTGTTGTCCATGGCGGATAGTATGGCCACCGGGCCGCGGGCCTGGAGTTCCTGGACGGAAACCCTGTTTTCCGAACTGTTTCTCAAGGCGCGGAACCTGCTCAGCCATGGTCCGCTGTCCGCGCCGGCATCCACGGCGCAGCTGCTGGAGGCGAAAGAGGCCGTGCGCTCCATTGCCGAGCGTTTTCTGCCCGAATCGTTCGTTGCCCGGCATTTGGAGGCGGTTTCTCCACGTGCGTTCCAAGCCTTGGCGCCCGAGGCATTGGCCCGGCATCTGGAGCTTATGCACCGGTTTGCCGAGGCACCGGACCGCCATGTGTTTTTGGAAGCGCGCCGGGCCGACGTACCCGATGCCTTTGAAGTGACCGTGGCCTCGAAAAATCGGCCCGGTCGGTTCGCACGGCTTACGGGATGCCTGACCATGCACCGTTTGGACATCCTCTCAGCGGACGTGTTCACCTGGGGCCGTGGCATGGTGGTGGACGTGTTCCGCGTCAGCCCGCCCAAGGACAGACTCTTTCCGGATTCCACCTGGGAACGTCTGGTGCAGACAATGCGCGGCGCCCTGTCCGGCGAGATTTCCCCGGCCCGGGAGTTGGAACAAATGCGGCGTTCGCCCCTGCACCAACCCCGCTCCGCCCCGCCATTGCCGCCCGATATTAAGCTCGATGACGAAGCCAGTGATTTTTACACCATCATCGAGGTGGCCGCGCCTGACCGTCTGGGACTGCTGCACGACATCGCCTGCGTCCTGGAACGGCTCGACATCGAAGTGCATCTGGCAAAAATCACGACCAAATCCGGCCGTATCGCGGATATTTTTTATGTTCGCGGTACGCACGGCATGCGCATCAACGGCCCGGAGCAGGAAACCGCGCTCAGGCAAGGCCTCCTGCCCGTCCTGAGCTGACGCACCCTATCTCTGCT